>JANOKO010000973.1:0-1506 GCA_031419335.1 Planctomycetota bacterium | reverse complement strand
CGTGGAATACGGCAGGAGCCCCCGGTCCTCGGCGAACATGATGAACAGCAAACGATACACCAGAGTAAAGCTTTGCCGTCGGCACAAATCGAGATGTTCTGTCGCATTCAAGTCATTGCTGGGATAGGACAGCAATCCATTCGTGGCGAGCCGAACGGCCTCAAATGCTCGCTGGCGCAAGTCTTCTCCCACACCGATTCGATACGCCGAGCTGCCGTCGTTGGCCCGAACGATCAGAGGCTTCCGCGTGTCGCTCGCCAAAAATCCAGCGGGGCCAAAGAAGAGATAGAAGTACAGCGCATCGTCCGTCGCAAACTCCGTTCTCAGGCGGGTCGACCATTCCGTCAGGAATTTCTTTAAGTCGAACTCGAAGTACGTGCTGAACCGGCCTTGATGAGGCTCAAGTTGTCGCGGCACCACTCGCCACACACGACCATTCGTCAGGATGCCGTAGTCGAGTCGGCTGCGGTCCAGATACCATTCGATCTGCTGAGGGGGATACTCGCGCTGACTGCCCGTATTTGAACTGCGGTCCAGAGAAACGTCCCAGGCCTTAGCGTCCGCCACCACAGCGGGAAACGACCAGTATTCTTGAGATTGGCGATCCGTGTTGAGGGCAGATTCATACTCAGTCTCCGAGAGAAACAGTGCGTAGTCTGGTTTACGCCCATCCAGAAACGTTTGATAGGACAATTTCCAGCCGAGCATATTCATCACGGGTTGGATGAAGGCTTGCTCCAGAGTTTGCTCACTCCCATATTTTTGCACTCGCGACTTTTGGACCCTCCAGAAGTCCAAGAGTTTCGTCGCGAACTCGTAAGCAGAAGCACGGTGCTGCTCCCATTCCGGTTCAAGTGGCAAACGGTTTTTCAACCAGTGTGCGGAAAACATCGCACTGTTGCGGTACGGTCCGAAATGAAGTTCTAGCTGTTCCGCCATCGTTGCCCGTGCCCATCCTGGTGTGCCGAATGCAAGACTGGTTGCACTCGATCGGTGGTGCTGGCCTCTTCGTCAATGAAGTCGCTGAAGTCTAACGGGGGGCCGATTCTTCGGGGAGGATCGCCATGCAAAACAAGTTCGGCTAGGCAATTTGTACTTGACGGATCTCGGCTCGCCTTTGGTGCTGTCGAGTAGAACACCAGTCCCGTAACGAAAACAGCCCAGGAGATTCCTGAGCTGTTTGTGATTCTTCTGGGCGAAACCGATCTACATCCCGAAGCTGCTGCCGCAGCCGCAGGACTTGGTGACGTTGGGGTTCTCGAAGGTGAAGCCGCGTTTGTCGATGCCGTTGTGGAAGTCGACCGTGGTGCCGTCAAGGTACAGGTCACTCTTCTTGTCGACGGCGACTTGCACGCCGTGTTGTTCGGCGTCGTAATCCTTGGCGACATCGGCCTTGTCATCGAAGCCGAGCTTGTACTGAAATCCGCTGCAACCGCCGCCGGAGACACCGATTCGCAGAACCATGCCGTCGGGCATCTTCTGCTCGTCCATGACCCGCTTGATTTC
>JANOKO010000972.1:0-2627 GCA_031419335.1 Planctomycetota bacterium | reverse complement strand
GTTGCGGTGGTCGAACCACCGGACTCGGAGAGTCCGGCGACATTGGCCTCTCCGTAGAACGCCTGAATCCTTCTGGCCACCATCTCGGCATCGGCGGCGAACCACAACCGGCTCGGCCTGAGCGCATCCCCGCGCGGGTCGGACCTTCCGGCGATGAGAGTCACGCGCCGCCGCGAATGCAGGATCGCGGTGAGGGCATACACATCGCGGGCCAGTCTCCGCGTATTGTCCGTCATCCCCAGTTGAGACCGCAACGAGTTCGGCAGGAACAGGTCCGAGTTCAGCGAGGACGGCACGCTCCCCTCGTTGAACCCGGCCACGATCAACTCCTGCGCATCATCCAGCGGGAGTTCCAGCCAGCCGAGGAGTTCGAGGGCCTCGTCGTGCTGCGACGGAGGGATTAGTTGGCGGTCGAGTTGCTCCAGAGTGAGCCGCAGAGCCTGTGCCGCATTGACCGAGGGGGCCAGCAATTCGGGCAGGTTCTGAAGGGCACGCAGGGCGGTGACGAACCGCTCGCAGGCATCCAGCGCTGCGGCATCGGCAGCCACCTCACGGTTGAATTCGCGATGGGCATACAAATTCAGGAGCCACTCGATCAGCGGCTCGGCCCACTCCTCGGCCAGACGGGCGGGTTTGAGCAGCGGAGCGATTAACGTATCGATCGACTCATACGCCTGGCGGCACGACTCTGAGCGCTCCGGCAACCCCAGCCAATGCCCCAGCGACGCCGGGAAGTGCTCTCGGATGTACTTGTCGAGCGCGATCACCCACGCGGGATCGGCCCTTTGCTGAGCGAGCCACGCCGACACATCGGGATGCCGGACGAGGGCTGCGAAAGGATGGGTCTGCCGCGTCTCCAGGTACTCGACCAAACCGCGCAGCAGGTGAGCCAGCGGCGAATCGCGGAACATCTGCCCGGCGACCCACCGCGTGGCGACGCCCGACTGTGACAGCACTCGTTGCGTCGTCGGGACGAGTGTGTCATCGGCCAGCCCGATGGTGATCTCGTCGACGCGGAGCATTCCGTTCAAAGCGGCCAGATGAGTCGCGATGGCCTGGGCTTGGTCGGCGGGCTTCTCGGCCAGAACCATCTGTTCGGGGAGTAACTCAATCGGTCGGTCGACCCAGTGCCTCGGCTCCAAACACCCATGCGGGTCGAAGTGCCACTTGAGGTCGGACGGGGCATGGATATACACCGTGACTTGCTCCGCCACTTGATCGAGCATCTCGCGCAGAGTCTGATTCATGTCGACCGTGCCGACCAGCACGATCTGCTTCCGGGTCTGGCACTCGCGCTGCTCAATGGCCACGAGCCGAGCCGTCTGTTGGTCCCAAAGCTCAAGGCCATCCAGGATGCGCAGATACTCCGCCTGAATCTCACTCAGGGCCTGCCACCGGCGAGTTTCCGTGAACTCCGCTTGGGAGGCCATCTTCGTCAACACGTCCGAAAACCGCAGCCGGTCGGCTGCCAATTCGCGATGCAGCTTGGCCAGCATCTCGCCGATGTGGAGCCAGGCATCGACGCTCTTGTCTTCCGGCGGGTGCGGGATGACCTCGCGCACGAGATCGTGCGGCAGGTTCCGCAAGGCCAGCTTCCACGCCAGCCGCTGCGTCAACTCATCCGCAAACGGCTTCTGCGGTCGATAGAGTTTCTCCGGTAGTTCCCCGACGGTGATGACCTCCGGCGGCACGTTGCGGTTCTGCGTCCGTCCCGCGAGTAACTCCAAGAACCGCCGCGCGGCCCGATGACCGGGGAACACGACCGTCGTCCCCGATAGATCGCAAAACCCCATCACTTGATTCTTCGCCACCAAATCCGCCACGACCGCGACCAGGGCGGGTTGTTGCCAATCGATGAAACGGCGCGTGATGGGCATAGGGGGCCGATGAGTGGTGAGTGAGCAGAGATGATACCGAGCGGCCTCTCAAACGGAGAGGCGAGCCGGTGACCGTCAGTCCCCGAATGTTACAGCCAGTGAATATCGTCGAGTTTCATTTCCAGACCAATGGTCGAAGGACTTCCCCGCCCAGCGAGAGTCCGTCGGCAGGCGAACGGAACTGCGACGTAGCTGCCCCTCGCCAGTGGGCGGGCGCATGTTCTCATTCGCCCACATTGCGGCGAACGTGGCTACAGCGAGGGCGGAATGGAGCAGGCCAACTCGGCGTAGTCGGGTCGATCGGCGGGGGATTGGTGGCGGAAGGCCCGCAGGACTTGCCCATTCTCGATCAGGAAAGTGCCGGGCATCTGGAACATGCTCTCCCCGCTGGATCCGAATCCGTGCCCGTCTCCGAATGCGGCGAGCATCCCACGCCACCAGACCTTCCAGCCAAACAACTGGGTGAAGCCGCCGGGCTGGAGGTCGAATTCGATGTAGAGTTGCCGCTGGGAATCGCAGAAGCGGGGAAGATCGGCGACATGATATTTCTCCACGAAGGGGGCGATGTCGGCCTCCGGACTCATGTGGACGAGAGCGATCTTTGCTCCACTGGCTTCGATCTGCGACCGCACCTTCGAGAGGTCATCGAGGGCCTCGCGGCAAAACGTGCAGCCCGAGTGCCTCAAGAACACGACCAGCACCCGCTGTCCGTCAGAGAGTTGAGCCAGCGTCTGGCCGGTGCTGCCGATC
>JANOKO010000971.1:0-1038 GCA_031419335.1 Planctomycetota bacterium | reverse complement strand
CCGGTCATCGCGTACGCCTTGCTCACTCCACTGACGATGATCGTCAGTTGGCGGACCTCTTCACCGAACGCAGCGAACGACCGAAACTCGGCCCCGCCATAGATGAGTTTCTCGTAGATCTCGTCGGAGAGGACCGGAATCTGGTGCTTGACGGCGACCCGGGCCAGGGCTTCGAGCGCTGCCACCGGATAGACCGCCCCGGTCGGGTTGCTGGGACTATTCAGCATCAGAAGACGGGTACGCGGAGTGATGTGCTCCTCGAACTGTTGCGGCGTCAGGACATATCCCGATTCGGGCGAGGTCTCGACCAGCACAGCTCGAGCCCCGGTCAGCTCGACGAGGGCACTGTAGCTGACCCAGTACGGAGTGGGGATGATGACCTCATCGCCCGGTCCACACAGGGCAGTGATCACATTGTGGATGGCGTGTTTCGCCCCATTCGAGACGACGATCTGCTGAGGTTCAAACGTCAGCCCATAATCGCGTTCATAGGCGAAGCAGATCGCCCTCTTCAACTCAGGGATCCCGCCCGGTTGGGTGTAATGGGTGTGCCCCGCATCCATCGCCGCCAATGCCGCAGCTCGGATGTGGGCCGGGGTGTTGAAGTCGGGCTCGCCCAGGGTGAAGTCGTAGACTTTAACCCCGCTTGCCTTCAGGGCTTTCGCCTTTGCCGCGGCGGCGATCGTGGCGGACGGCTGAAGGGTCTGGACGGCGGGGGACAGGCGGAAGTTCATGACACCACTCGTGAAATGCGTATTGTCTGGACCCCGGCCTGTTGCGGCCACACCGGGGTGACAGATTGTCCGGGATCACCGAACTGAGTCAAGGACAGACAGGGCCAGCGCTTAAAGGCTATCCGAAAAGCCGCGATGACGTAACCCAATAAAACATCTATGGTTGAGCCGTCATCGGGCAAGGGAGTGCGGCATCAGGGCGGATGGAATCGTGGGGCCTCGGAAGGCGTATGGGACGGATTTGTCGGGCGCGCAATGGGTGATTCTGGAGCCGTTGCTTCCGGCGGAGAAGCCGGGTGGACGG
>JANOKO010000970.1:0-4142 GCA_031419335.1 Planctomycetota bacterium | reverse complement strand
CCACGGGGATCGGCGCCCCCGCCATCGCGCCCCCCCCCCCCCCCCCCACCCGCCCGTGGGTTTGAGCGCCTCCCGGTGGGGGGGTGTGGGGGGGGGGGGTGGGCCCCACACCCGCTCGCTCTGGGCCCCTCACCCCGGCCCTCTCCCCACAGCCAGATCCTCACATAAAGTCGCGTCACCAGTGGGGAGAGGGGGCAGAAACTGGCCGCTGCCGACTTTCCTGATGCACACACCGACTCCCGACTCTCCCTCCCCACAGTTGTCCACACAGCAACCACTCGTTACAAACGCGCACAGACCGTCGGCGAAGGCGATGTGGCTGCCTTCGACGGATGAAATGTACCCACTTCGGCCACAGCCTGGAGTTCTTTCGCATGACCGTTCCGATTCGTGTCGCCGTGACCGGTGCCGCTGGCAACATTGGTTACGCTCTCATTTTTCGGATCGCCAGCGGCGAAGTGTTTGGACCGAACCAGCCGGTGATTCTGAATCTGGTCGAAGTGCCGCCGGTACTGAAGAGCCTGGACGGAGTCGAGATGGAGCTGGAGGACTGCGCGTTCCCGACGCTTGTGGGGGTCAAGAAGTGCAGCAGCGACGACCTGCAAAATGGGTTCGGCGACTGCAACTGGGTCGTCTGCGTCGGCAGCATCCCGCGCAAGGCGGGCATGGAGCGGGCCGACCTGATCCGCATCAACGGTCCGATCTTCACCAACACAGGCAAGTCGATCGAAGCTGCAGCGGCCAAAGATGTGCGGGTGCTGGTGGTTGGGAACCCGTGCAACACGAATTGCCTGATCGCGATGCACAACGCTCCAAAGGTGCCTCGTGACCGCTGGTACGCGATGACCATGCTCGACCAGAACCGGGCCAAGAGCCAACTGGCCATCAAGGCCGGACAGCCTCTGGCCTCGGTCAAGAACGTGGCGATCTGGGGCAACCACTCGGCCACGCAGTACCCCGATTACTTCCATGCGACCATCAACGGCAAGCCCGCTCCCGAGGTGATCCGCGACGATGCCTGGTTGCAGACGACATTCATCTCCAGCGTGCAGAAGCGCGGAGCCACCGTCATTGAGGCACGTGGGGCTTCCAGCGCCGCGTCCGCAGCCAATGCCGCCCTCGACACCGTGAAGGGCTTTGTGAGGCCGACCGCAGCGGGCGACTGCTTCAGCGCCGCCGTGTGCAGCGATGGCAGCTATGGCATCGACGAGGGACTGATCTTCGGCTTCCCCCTGACCAGCGACGGTAAGAGCCACCAGATCGTCCAAGGCATCGAGCACAACGCCTTCGCCCGGCAGAAGATCGACCTCACGCTGGAAGAGCTGCGGACCGAGCGGGATACGGTGCGGGATCTGCTGAAGTCGTAGCTGCCTGCACACGAGAGTACATGAATGTCGAAATCCCAGTGGTGGCCCCCACTGGGATTTTTCTTTGTAGAAACGATTACCGCACGGCCCCGCCGTTGGCGTTGATGACTTGCCCGGTAATATAGCTCGCCTCCTCGCTCACGAGAAACCTCGCCAGTCGGGCGATGTCCTCGGGCTGACCCCAACGATGGAGCGGTGTCTCGCGAAGAACCCGCTCCTGCCAAGCGTCGCTGGCCTGCTCCCCCCAGGCCGTTTGAATCCAGCCGGGCGAGATGCAGTTGACTCGGACCTCGGGGGCCAACGACACCGCTAGTGATTTGGTAAAGCCCATCACTGCGTTCTTCGCCGTCGAGAACAACTCGGCGCTGTCGCCCTCCATGCCCCGGTCGGCTTGATCCCAGCCGATGTTGAGGAGGACGCCCTGCCCTGCGATTTTCATACGGCGACCTGCCTCCCGACTCAAGTGCAAAGTCGCTGTCACGTCGACCGCCAAGAGCCGTTCCAACTTCTGAGAGAACGTGAACGTCGGCCCCTCCCCGGTAAGTAAATCGACCCCCGCGTTGTTGACCCAAATCTGGCACGCCCCGAACTGGCTCCAAACCGTGTCCACCAGTGCGAAGTGGCTCTCTGGGTCCGCCAGATCAAACGCGAAGCAGGCGGATCGCCGACCAAGCTGACGGATCTCTTGGGCCACAAGTTCAGCGCGTTCGATTGACTGACGGCAGTGAATCGCCACATCGGCACCTGCTCGGGCGAGTTCCAGAGCGATCGCGCGCCCTATCCCGCTCGATGCCCCGGTGACACAGGCGATTTGCCCAGAAAGTCGCGCGAACAGAGTGGGCGGAGACGGTGTCATGTCATCGACTCATGGGAAAAGGGATTTGGATTGGTCCAGAAAGTGCTTTCCTGATCACAGCCAGGGGCAACCCGTAGCAGAACCGACCGGAAATGCACAAGGAGTAAGCCAAAAGTGCCGTCTCTTTACGCAGATTGGGAGTTTATCCAAGATTCACGAGAAATGAATCGGCTCCTTGTTGACTCTGGCTGCTCACATGGAGATAATCCGATGCAAGTCACCATTGTCACCACTCCAGGTTCTCAGATGATTCGCCACCGTTCGCAATACTCAATCCCTTTTTGTTTGGCGGCGGCGTGTCGTATGTGTTGATCCGCAGTTCCATGCGGTCAGCTGTTCCTGGTCATCCTGTCTTGACGAAGTGATTCCACCCCACTGAACCCCAATTCGACTGGAACACCCGCTCTGGGAACCGCCTACGGTTCGTCCGTATTTGGCTCTCTGAGTTTCCTGATCGAGGTCCGTGTGACCCCGAACAACCGAAGGTCCAGACGTTGATTGATTCCCAACCGCAGAACGCGGAACACCCAGATGGAGCCGAAGGTTCGGATGACCTGCTTGGCTCCGCACACTCACCTCAGAAAGTCGAAGACATGACTCCCGCATTGTTGGACACCCCGCAGATCAAGACTCGCCCCGTGGCTGCCCCCACGGACTTACCCGCGAAACTGGAAAAGGATCTGGTCCAGGTCTTCAAGCTCCTGGCCGACGAGACCCGTCTCAAGATCCTCATGTACCTCATGCGGGAAGGCGAACTCCACGTGACCGCCCTCTGCGATCGGCTCGGCCAGTCCCAGCCCGCCGTGAGCCATCACTTGGCCCTCCTGCGGGTGGCCGGGATGATTGAGCCGCGCCGCGATGGCAAGCACAACTTCTACTCGATTCAGAAGGACCACTTCCACACGATCATGGGCGAACTGTTCTCGAACATGATGAACGATGGCAAGTCAGTCGGCTTCGGCGACTTCCTCGTCACCCAGCAGAAGTAGCAGAAGTCGTAAGACTTTCGCCGCCGTAGCAGAAGTCGTAAGACTTCTGCCGAGCGATGAATCCCAAGGCGACCGCTGCACGTCGAGCGGTCGCTTTTTTTGCGCCCCCCCGTCTGGTAAAAATGCCCGTGGGGTAGGCTTCCAGCCTGCCATCATTCGTGCTGGGATCCATCGGACTGACAGGCTGGAAGCCTATCCCACGTGTCCAACGAATCCCCAGCCACCATTTCGAATTTTCGTGCTTCGAAATTCGAGTTGGCCCCGCTGGCTCTCCTCTCTCGTCCCTCCTCTCTCGTCCCTCCACTCTCGTCCCTCCACCCATGCCCAAACCTGCAAAACTCGCCCTCATCGACGGCACTGTTTACACCGGCACCGCCTTCGGGGCCGATGGCGAGGCATTTGGCGAGGTCTGCTTCAATACCAGCATGACCGGGTATCAGGAGATCCTCACCGACCCTTCCTACAACGGCCAAATCGTGGCCATGACCTACCCCCAGATCGGGAATTACGGGGTCAACGCCGACGATGTCGAGAGCGGCAAGCTGGCCATCAAGGGGTTCATCGTCCGCGAACTCTGCCACGAGCCGAGCAACTACCGGTCGACGGAATCGCTGGGCGACTACCTGAAGCGCAACGGCGTCGTCGGCATCGAAGGAATCGACACCCGCGCTCTGGTAAGGAAGCTACGAGTCAAGGGGGCCATGACTGGCGTGATCTCATCGGTCGATCTCGACGACGATTCGCTGGTTGCCAAAGCTCAGAAGTCGCCTGACCTGATTGGCCGCGACCTTGTGAAAGAGGTCATGCCGGACAAATCAGCGGACTGGTCGACGCTCCTGCATCCGCTGGCCACCGAACTGACTCATCTGCCGGAGAAGGTACAAGCCGGGCACGAGCCGCATGTCGTGGCGATCGACTACGGCATGAAGT
>JANOKO010000969.1:0-2205 GCA_031419335.1 Planctomycetota bacterium | reverse complement strand
GTGACGGCGGCTCGTACGAGATGCCGCAGTCGGGGCAGGCGTATTTGGTGGAGTAGAGGGTGGAGGAGGACCCCGGCGAGCGGGGTGGCGTCAGCCCCCCGGTGGGTTGGGGGTCAGAAAGGTCTTTGGTCACTGGTCCTTGGTCACTGGTGAAGTCCTCTCCCCTTGGCACTTGCCCCTTGGCACTTGCCCCTTCGGAGACTTCAACAACCAGCCGCCCCTCGGCCAGCTTCGCCGCCGTCTCAATCGCCTCGGCCAGTCGCGTCCGCGTTCCCTTCCCGGCCACCAGCCGGTCGATCACCACCTCGATCGTGTGCTTGAAGTGCTTCTTGAGTTGCAGGTCGGACGAGAGCGACACCACCTCGCCGTCGACCTTGGCCCGCAGGAACCCCTTCTTGAGCAGATCAATGAACAGGTCGCGAAACTCCCCCTTCTGGTTCTGAACCAGCGGGGCCAGAATCTGGAACCGCGTCCCCTCCGGCAGCGTCAGCACGCTCTCCAGAATCTGGTCGAGCGACTGGGCTGTGATCGGTTGGTGGCACTTCGTGCAGCACCCCTGACCGACGCGCGCGTACAGCACTCGCAGGTAGTCATAGATTTCGGTGATCGTCCCGACGGTGCTGCGCGGGTTGCGGCTGGTGGCCTTTTGCTGGATCGAGATCGACGGGGCGAGGCCGGTGATCGAGTCGACTTCCGGCTTCGGCATCTGACCCAGGAACTGCCGGGCATATGTCGACAGCGACTCGACATACCGCCGCTGCCCCTCGGCATACACCGTATCAAAGGCCAGCGAACTCTTCCCCGACCCGGAAACCCCCGACATCACGACGAGCTTGTTCCGAGGAATGACGAGGTCCACATTCCGCAGGTTATGCTCCCGCGCCCCTCGCACCACAATGTCCGCAGCTGCCATCCCCGGCCTCGATCCTGGTCGTACTCAATGCCCCCGTTGCCGGGGAGGCGGAGCTGGATGCGCCGCCTCAGTAGGGATTGTTTCCAGTTGGCGGCAGAGGGCAAGGGTGAGAGTGGGTAACGAGGGGAAATGCGTCAGGGCGAGCCACCTGCTCACCCCTGATTGACCGTTCGCTTCAGTTTCTCGACGCGAGCAATGATCTCCGAGGCCGGGACGTGGAGGGCGTCGCAGATTCGGAACAGCACATCCAACGTCGGCGACTTGTGGTCATTTTCCAGTTCACTGATGTAGGTGCGGTCCACATGCGCCTCAAAGGAGAGCTTCTCCTGAGTGAAGCCAGCGTCGATCCGAGCCTGCCGCAACACATCGCCTAACATACAGGCGAGCGTAATTGCCAGCTGTTTGACTGTCTGTCGGCAATAGCCTACACTTATGCACTGCGGCGCGAGCAGCAATCCGTTGCTACGGGTTCTCACCTTGAACGTTGGGCAGCTTGTAGCGTGCCTGACAAACGGATTCAGCGGTTCACTCTGGGAGGCGCGTACCATGTCTGATAAGAAATGTTCGACTTGTGGCAGTGCGAGTTGTCCTTGCCCCGTCTGTCACGGCAACCCGAAGAAGTACTGTGGTGGTATCCATGCTGGCAAGGGAGATTCCAACACGGGTGCCGTCAAGTGCAATGCGTGTGGCGCGTCGAGCAGCCGTGCCTAACAAAGCGTTGCACCAGACCGGAGTCTAGACTCACAAGTACTGCGTTGTATCTGTTCCCGATCGAACAACGTGGACACTTTTATTCGGGAAGGAGTTCCACCATGCATGGAAACGTCCGAGTTAAATGTCATTGCGGGGATTTTTACTGGCCCGATGGCGATAGCTGCCGTGAACTGGCTGGTGTGCATTGCTCCGACGATGATTGGTGGGTATTGGTCGAGTGTCGGCATTGTGGCGAAAGCAGTCGATGTGCATTCGGCGTTGTCGCTTGGAATGCCAATCCAATTACCTACGAAGGGCAGCAATACAGTATCTGTGTCCCGCATTGGGATTAGCCATTCCATGGTCAGCATTCACCTCAATCCCAAGCGCCGCTAGCAGAGCTTGGGACTAAGGTCCAGTCTCTTCGCCGCGAAAGCGGCGGCAGCATGTAGCCACGGGCGTCAGCCCGTGGAGTGGAGTTAAGGCGGGGTGGCCCAGACATCGCTTAGGATGTCTGGGTGACGCAGGAACAAGAGGGGCTGAAAGTCGCGCGAGTCCTCCGTAACCTCTCGTTGCTCTGCAACCCAGACGCTCAAAGC
>JANOKO010000968.1:0-1067 GCA_031419335.1 Planctomycetota bacterium | reverse complement strand
AAATCCAGCTTCGCCCGCAACTCATCGAGCGTCAGACTCGGCGCGGCCTGAATCGCCGCGATGATATTCTCGCGATGTTCGTCGAGCTTCGGCTGTGGCCCCACCGCACCCTTTCAAGGCGCGACACCACCAGTCTCGACTCGCAGAGCCAGCCAACTCCCCATGGTCCGACCGAAGACCTGGTACAGCTCCACCACCTCATCCAACGAGTCGCCCTCATCCACAGCCCCCACGATCCGCGTCCGCAAATCCACCGAATACGGCTTTCCCATGGCAGTCCTCCTGGACTGATGCGCAGAGCAGCGGATTGAGGAACACGACTGAAGAAGATGTACAAAACTGCTCTAGTGAAGGTATCGACCCCCCTCGGGTGATCTACCTGGACGTGTCACCAGTCGAGTGAGTCCCGGATCGGAAATCACTCCGGCGACTGGCAACGCAGCAACAACTCGCCCCGGCGGTATTCGGCGAGGAGAGATTGCTCGGTCGACCAGAACTCAGCGAGCGTTTCCATCCGTCGCATGACGAACGATCCCTCATGGAGGGCCACTGGCTCCCCCGTGGCCTCTTGGATCGCAGCTGCAATCTCTTCCCGTGAAGGGTGAGGGCCGGAGAGCTTTACAGTTCGGAGAGTCCTCTTTCGGTTGGTCGATGCGCTCCCCTCGGGAAGGAACAGCGATCCGTTGTGGTAGTCGACCGCGAACGCAATCACTCCGGGGACGAGAAACAGAACCAACCCAATGGTATCCATCCCAGCCACGGTCCAATCAATACCGCCTGTCCGCGACTGCCCCCGACGTTCTGGATACATCAGGGTTCCACAACCCGACAACGCAGCTGCCAGCCAGCCCATAGCCAAGCCCTGAAACTCTCGACGGTTCAACACCGCGTGACGTGAGTCCTGATCCATGATCGATCAACCTCCCATGCCTGAACCCTCAGAACACGCGGAGCCTACTCGATGACCCTCACTGCGCCCTATCGATGTTCACCAGAGCCGACCCACGAGGGGCAGGATGTGCTGATCCCAGTTCGCAGGAACACCGGGGCCAACACCTGGAACATCT
>JANOKO010000967.1:0-3046 GCA_031419335.1 Planctomycetota bacterium | reverse complement strand
CATTGATTGCCGACACGATCCAACGATATGAGGTGGAATACAGTGAGGTCTGGCCCAGACGCATAACCGAGATAGGGTAATCCGTCACTTTCTTAAAATACCGTTCCAACTCCGGCGGACTTGGATTTACCAGTCCTTTTTCCATTTATACAGTGTGGACTTCGATGGCCATTTCGGGGCTGTCTCATAGACGCCGTCCGCGTTTTTCTTCTGGGTCAAATCCTCATCCTCCTTGCCCCTATATCCCCACGAGCCACCCGCCATCGTTTTTAGGACTTTTGTCTCGTCCCTATTAAGTTTCGCCATCAGCACGTGAAATCGTTTCTCCGCTTCGATCTTGAGTTGCTCTCGACTGTTCATCTGCGTTGCATTCGCCTCGCTCCTCGATTGCGTGTTTCTTCGTCCCACAGCCACCTGTTCGCCGAAGTCCCGTTGTACCTGCCCTCGCTGCAACAATTTCCCGAGATCGATTGCCATACAGATCACCCGTTCTATTCCATCAGACCACTCGTCCTCAATGACGAGTGCGTCCACCATCTTCTGTATGAGTTTCGCCGCTCTGAGTGCATCGTGAGCCTCACCGGGAGCATCAACTGGCATCTCAGCCAGCAGCTTGGTTCGCAGGTCGTGACTCTGCCAATCCGCTTCGGAGATGTACGCTGGTCGGTCCCCAAGGTGAGGGAAGGTCCGGAGAAGACACGATTCGAGGTATTTGCGGAGCCTTGCGTTCAGGTCCATCCGGTGAGGGTCATTCTCGACATCGCGAATAGTCATGCGAACCATGTGACCATCCTTCACGATACTTACCGTGCCTTTGAATTGAACTTCCTTTCCATCCGCTGACACGAGTCCCGCCGCCGCCAGTTCCGGAGATGGGGAACCCGGAGACTCAAGGAGGACTGTCCCGGTTGCGTCTATTCCCTTGACTTTGCATATTCCCAAGCTGATCGGAGTCGGCTCCTGATACATTGGCGGAACAGGCTTCTTCTTGGGAACAGATTTTTTCGTTGCCATCGCTCGCCCCCCTGAATGGGTCGCATCCTGAAGGAAAGGAACGGCTGGCCAGACGGCTTCAGGTTCCGTCGTTCGGTCGGGGAGCAACCCCCAAGCCTAGGCCAGCCGTGTCTCAATTCACCACTTGGTGAAGTCGGCTCGCACCTGCACAGGTCGCCCGCGTTTCGCCGGGTTGTCCAATGCCTTCTTGATCTCCGACAACCTCACGATGGTCTGACCTTTCCACGCCGTCGATCCGATCCGTCCTGATGTCACCCAGCACGTCAGTGTGGCTGTGCCGATGCCAGTGATCTTGACCGCTTCAGGCAGGAGGACGCAATCGAGATTCTTCCGCACTTCGGGAGAGGCGTTGCACCACAACGCGGCCCGCATCCCCAGGGGCAACGCACGACACAGCTTGGTGAGTCCGAGAGCCTGTTCCACGTCATCGTAGGTTTTGATGCCGATCATGCTTGCACCTTGCCTTTCCGTGACGGCTTGGGCTTCGTGGTCAACGTCGTCTCGACCATTGGGACTTCCTCACCCGATCCAGTCGCCTTCGATGTCGTCACGGTGTCCCCGTCGGCTCCGAACAGCCACTGGTGAACGTGGTCAGTCACGGCCTTCAGTCTGGCGTCCTCGATACGCTCACGGTAGTTGGCGGTCATGGAGGCATCGGCGTGGCCCATGATTGAAGCCACGGCGACAGAATCGCGGGCATCATCTCCGATAGTCGCGAACGTGTGACGCAAGCCATAGAACGTCCGGCCAAGGCGGTACAGCCCTGTGCTGCGAAGTAGCTTCCGCATGGCCTTGCTGATCTCGTCATTGGACTCAATCCCCGGTCGCACCCAGGATGCCCCATTCCTCGTCAGGAAAACCAGCCCCGCGTCGGCCTCATTCGCCGCCTGCGGTCGGTGTTGTATCACTTCCGCAATGGCCGCTTCCGTCTCCGGCCACAGCGGAGCGCGTCGGGGAACAGCGGTCTTCGGCCTCGGGTAGTCAATCCAGCCCTTGGCGATGTGGGATTCCCTCAGTGTGGCGATGTCGGTGTTGCCGTAACCGCAGTTCACCGCCAACAGGATCATGGCCCGCATCGACGTGGACGCGGCCTTGAGAAGCGTTTGCAGTTCGTCGGCCTCAAACAGCTTCTTGCCAGCGGCGTTGCGTTGTTCACGAATCTGGCGTCGGCTGGCTCCCTTGAAGTCGGGACCGAGTTTCACGGGAACCTTGAGCAGATCGGACTCCCAGCCCCACTTGAAGACGGTCCGGGTCATCGTCACCAGCTTGTTCAGTCGACCAGAGGCATACCGGCCCGCCCATTGATTCCGCAGCCCCGCGAAGTTGATGGGGGCGAGAGTTTCGACCGCCGTCGATCTCCCGAGATGCTCAATCAGCATCTTCGCACAGTCCCGGTAATCGACGAAAGTCCGGGGGGATAGGCTGCCTGATTGAACCTTGGCGTCCCACTGTGCCAAGAAGAGATTGACCAGGGAACCCACGTTGACGACAACCGACGACAACCGCTGGGGGATTCTCCCGGCTTGCAGATCGTCGCGTTCGTCCAGATACTTCTGGAGTGCCGCATCGGTGTCGCCGTGGACTCCGAAGAAATGCACCTTGCCCCGAATCTTCTTGCACCACTGGCCGTTGCCATGTGCTGTAAGTGGGAACTCGGCATAGGGTTTCTTCGGTTTCGTGGCTTTGCTGATCGGCATGTCTGGCAGTCCACTGAACAGTTGTCGGTTGTCGTAACGGTTGTCGTCAGCTTACAACGCGACTCATGGGAATGCAAGATGTGAGGTTAAAACCTCAGAAGCGCCCGTAGCTCAGCCGGATAGAGCAACGGATTTCTAATCCGTCGGTCGGTGGTTCGAGTCCACCCGGGCGCAATGACTTACGTCGACATCGGTCTTTTGTCACAGTTGGTTGTCACAGAAAAACGCCCCTGCTCCCCGGTTGCCGCCGGAGAACAGGGGCCGCAAGCCCAATGGCACTTACTTTAGAATCTGTACCGCCCCCGGAAAACTTGGCACGGGATTTGCGCACGGGC
>JANOKO010000966.1:0-7069 GCA_031419335.1 Planctomycetota bacterium | reverse complement strand
CAAGCAACTGCTTCCCGGCATGCTGGGTTGGCTGGTGATACCGATCATGACTTCGATTGCCGGGATGGTGGCCTTCATCATCAATCAGGGACACCGCTCCCAACCGGCATTCCTGGTCGGAGGTGCGGTTGGGATCCTCCTGCTGTCCCGCAAGGTCTATGAAGTTCGCCAGGGATCGAGAGTTGCAGTATACAAGGGACAAGGAATTGTTCCGAATTAACATCCCGATTTGAACAGAAGGTAACGAAGGGATCAATCCAAAGGCACTTCGTTACCTTCGTTACTTTCTGTTCCAACTCAAACCGGGAAGTTGTATTGGACCATGTATTAAACCGATCCGAAGCGATGTGACCTTACTCCTCCACCGCACTTGTCCTCACCCCCGTCCCCGTGGCATCGATCGTGGGGAGTGTCTCCTCCTCGACGGATGGACTCTTCGGCGGCGGGAAGGCGGGTTTGGCAGTCTCGACTCGGGTGGGGGCGGTGGTGGGAATTTCGAGGCGGGCAGGAGAACCCAGAGCGATCCGCTGCTCGCCGATTTGCACATCGGCGATCTTCATCGTCCCGGTCGTAGCCACGCCCGACGCGGTGCGGCTGAACAGCGGCCGCGAGGCAATGGCGGATGGGGCCACCTGATCGGGACGCAGCGTAAGCTTCACCACGGTCCGGTCCGGGTAGGTCATCTGCACGGTAAACGCCAGATTTTTGTGCGGTGCCTCGAACGGAGCCCCCCAGTCGTCCTTCCCGACGAACCGCAGTTGGTACTGGCCGTTGTGGGACGCGATCTGCGGATTGCCGAGTGACTGGTCTTCGTAATAGACCTGCATCGAGGCCAGGTGAAGCTGCCAGGCGGGCGAGACTCTGACCACGAGTTCGTCCTTGCCGAACTGGAATTGCGGCTGAGCATCGAGCGAGGCCATGATCGCGGGGATGACGGTCGCGGGCGTGTCCTGTTCTCCGAGAGAAGCCGCACAGCGCAACAACAGCGGCGCGGGCAGATCGGCCACGATCTGCGGGCTGGACAAGATACGCACGAGCTTGGTTCTATCGCCCGTCTTCTGATACAGCGCGACCAGGAACACGTGACTGTTCTGGCTCTCCAGGCTCGTGTCGAGGTTGCACAGGATCGCGTCTTCCGCCGAAGCGGTGCGCGAGTTTCGCTCAAGCACACGGGCGCAGACAAGATTCGCCTCCCACACATCGCGGCTGTAGCTCAACGCCCGATTGGCAGTTGCAGCCGCCGTCAGTTGACCGCTGTAGTCTTCAATGGCCGACTGGTTCGCCAGGGCGGTGGCCAGCATGTCGTCCTTGCGGAAGTGCCCCTGGCCAAGCTGTTCGAGGCGGTGGTAAGTCTGGACCGCTTCGGCAAGTTGCCCCTGCTCCTGTTGCGTGCGTCCGGTGTAGTACCAGTACGGCGGGTAGCACTCCATGAAGTCCTCCATTCGCTTCAGCACGCGGAGGCGGACCTCGGGGTTAGGTTCGCGCAGGGCCACTTCGAGGGCATCGAGGTCATTCCCCCGCACCAACCACTTGTCGGGAATCTTCTTCTTCTGCGCCAGCTTCCAGAACGTGTCCATGAACAGTGACGACTTCGCGACCACCGAGTTGATGCGGGTCTTCTCGATCTTCAGCAAGTCTTGCTCGCGCTGAAACGACATCGAACGGTAGTCCCACCAACTGTTGGCTCCGCTGCGGATGGCTTGACCGACTTGAGCGGTCGCCACATCGGCCCCCATCGCCAGCACATCCCAGGCGACCTTTTTCTGGATCGAGTTCTGGTGTTGCTCGCGGTAGAGATTGCGTTCGAAGTCAGCCACCCCGACCTGGTTGATCTCGTCGAGGACAGCTGTGTAGAGCTGGATCACCTCGGGGTCGTCGACGGCGTCGAGGTTGAGGTTGTTGAGTATCTTTTCCTGCTCTTGATAGAGCACCACGCGCGTGGGGTCTTTGCGGATGCGATGGAACGAGGCGCGGCAGTAGTTGAGCGCCACGGCGGTGGAACGGTTCTCGGCACTGGTCGTGGAGGCGCTGGCGGTGGCTACCGGGGGAAGGAGCAACGGCGCGGTGGGTGCCGTCTCCTGCGCGATGGCGATGCACGCAAAGGAGAACCCGATCAAGAAAGTCAGTTCAATCAGTCGCAATCGCATAACGATCCAGAGTCTTCCAGACATGTGACACCCTCCCCGTGGGAGTCTCGCGAGCCAGGCCTCCTGCCGGTGCGATAGTTCCAAGTAGGATGGGCAATCCTGCCCGTCCCCGACCGACTAGAGGTCGTGATCACGGCGAGTCACCACTCTCCGCATCGCGTCAATTCCACACTTGTCGAGCAACACGTCACTCGGGGACGGGCAGGATTGCCCATCCTACGATGACGCTCCACTCTACTTCCCAGTACAGCTGTCGAGTCGAGTGGAACTCGTCGAACGAAGCCAAGCCGTGGTTCCCCGCACGCGATTTGCCGGTGAGGCAAACCTGAATGAGGCTGCTGCGATCCGGACAACCGGTGAGGTTTGCCCACGTTGTAGGACGGGCTTTCCAGCCCGTCCCCGTTGTTCATGACCCGCCACAGCGAGTCCACCTGGGCAGCCGGTCCGCTCTGTCCCATGTCACCCGTCAGCGACACTCGTTCGTCGCTCGGGGACGGCCTGGAAAGGCCGTCCTACTTACTAGCACGATTGGTGCCAATCGGACGGACGGGCCAATGGGCCCGTCCCACTGTAAGACGGCCTTTCCAGGCCGTCTGGCCGCAAACAGCGATCGCGATTGAGCGTAGGCATTGAATTGCGACTGGAGGCACGCACGCGGGACGGGCTGGAAAGCCCATCCTACGGCCCGTGATCGGCAACTTCTGCCGGTTCAGCCCCCTACCGCATGTCAATGGGGTCCACGTCAATTGTCATTTCGACATCGGGGTGGAGTTCAATCTTCGGCTGGACCTCGCGCCACAGGGCGTAGATCGGCTCCAGTGTTTCGGACGACATCTGGAAGTGAAACCGCCACATCTTGCGGAGGCGGGTCAGCGGAGCCGGGGCTGGGCCGAGGATGCGCACGGTCAGGTTCTGGGCCTTGGCAGTCTCGCGGTACAGAGCGGTGATCCGCCGGGCTTCCTCATTGACGATCTTCTCATGCAGCCCGCGCAGGATGATCCGCGCCAGGTGCGTGAACGGCGGGGCTTTCAGCTCCAGGCGATGCCGTAGCTCCCCCTCGGCGAACCCGAGATAGTCGTGCTTGGCGGCGCGCTGGATGACCGGCTCATCGGGGCAGCGGGTCTGCACGATCACGCGGCCCCCTTTCTCCCCGCGCCCGGTGCGACCCGCCACCTGAGCGATCAGTTGAAACGTCCGCTCGCTGGCCCGCATGTCGGGTTGATGCAGCAGCGTGTCGGCGTCGACGACACCGACCAGCGTCACGTTCGGGAAGTCGAGCCCCTTGGCGATCATCTGCGTGCCGAGCAGGATGTCGACCTCTCCATGTCGGAACTTTTCGAGAGCCTCATCGTGGCTGCCCGGTCCCTTCATCGAGTCGCTGTCCATCCGCAGGATGCGCAGATCCTTAAACTTCGCAGCCAGTTCCTGCTCCAGCCGCTGCGTCCCCGTGCCGAGGTACTTCAGTCCCGGCATCTTGCAATTCGGGCACACCTCGGGCGGCGGGGCGACGTAATCGCAGCTGTGACAGACGACCTTCTGGCGGTCGGAGTGCCACGTCAGCGTGAGGTCGCAATCGGCACAGCGAACGCCTGCTCCGCACTTCTGGCACCAGAGTACGGTCGAGAACCCTCGCAGATTGAGGAACAGAATCGCCTGCCCCCCGGCCTTCACGGCGGTGAGCACGCTCTGATGCAGCGCCCGCCCGATCACCTCGCCGCGCTGGATGTGCGGGTCGTTGCGGACATCGACGATCGACACCGGCGGCAGTGGGCGTCCCTCGACCCGGCTCGGCAGCGAGATGAGTATGTCTTCCTTCCGCCTCGCTCGGAGTAGCGACTCCAGCGTCGGCGTCGCGGACCCGAGAATCAGCGGTACGCCCGCCAACCGCGCTCGTTCGCGGGCCACCTCGCGCGCGTGATAGCGCGGGGTGGAACTCTGCTTGAACGTCGTCTCGTGCTCCTCATCGATCACGATCACGCCCAACTGCGGAGTCGGGGCGAAGATCGCGCTGCGTGCCCCCACGACCACCTGCACATTGCCCGTGGCAATGCGTTGCCACTGCGCGTGTCGCTCGGAATCGGTCAGGTGGCTATGCAGCACAGCTACCGAATCGAAGCGGCTGCGGAACCGGCGGATGGTCTGCGGGGTGAGTGAAATCTCGGGGACGAGGACGATCGCCTGTTGTCCATAGCTGACGATCTCGCGGATCGTCTGGATGTAGACCTCGGTCTTGCCGCTACCGGTGATTCCGTGCAGCAGGACCGTCTGGTGTTCCTTCTTGCGGACCAGACTGAGAATCTGGTTCATCGCCTTCTGCTGGTCCTCGTTGAGCTTGAGATCCTGTTGAGGATCAATCGGCCCCATGTCCTCCAGCTCCCACGTCGCCATCCGCTTCTTCACCGGCACGATCAGTTTCCGATCGCGGAGCCAGTGAATCGGGGCTGTCCCGCAATCGGCGAGCGTGGCCAGTTCATCGACCATGACTGGCTCAGGGCGGCTGAGTAAGGCATCAACCACTGCCTGCTGCTTCTTACTGAGCTTGGTCGAAGCCAGTTTGTCGGCTAGCCCCAGAGCCGCCGAGTAGCAGACGATCTCGCGCGTGCCTGACTGCTTCTTGACCCCCGCCGGAATGACGGTCTCGAGCACCTGTCCCCAACTGGCGAGATAGCGCTGCCCGATCCACTTGGTCAGCTGGAGCATCTGCGCCCCGATGAGCGGTTCGCGGTCGAGGATCTCCAAGATCGTCTTGAGCCGCCGCGAGGTCGGGGCCGAGTTGCCGACCTCGACCACATACCCCAGCGTCGGCACACTCCCCCCCCCAAACGGCACCCGCACCCGCTGCCCGACCTGAATCATCTCCCGCAGCTCATCCGGCACCAGATAGTGATACACCGTCTCCAGCGGCCGCGCCAGCACCACTCCCGCCGTAACCCGATCCGCGTCCGCCGCCAGTTCCCACGGCATCGGATCGGGTGCATCTTCGAAAAGGGATTTTTGCTTGGGCACGGTCGGAACTAGTTTAGCCGTCCCCAACGGGAAGCGTCTTTCGTGTAGTCAAAAAAGATCTCGCTATTCCACATCCACGGCTGGCATCGACGGCAGCGGTTCGAGGTCCAGTGTCCCCGCTTGGCCATCGAACGTCGCTCGAAAATGTTCCAGAAACCCCGTGTGGCCGAGGATGATGATCTCGTCGCCCGGACTGTCCACGTCGAAGACCAGCATCCGCGCGGACCATGCCACATCATCGGTTCCATCGCCGAGTTGTAGTACCAGATCGGTGTAATACGTCTCGACAATCCCTCCTCCGAAAGCGACCGGAGCCGGTCCGCTGCAGGAGGTGAGCAATAATCCCAAGGCATCTGCGATCGACCGGGGTAGAAACGAGTTGTCCGCCCCGGTGTCGACGAGAGCGGAACATAAGACCGCATCCACTTCGCCGAGAACCACGAGCGGCACCATCGGGCGCAGCTGGGTCGCGGGTTCTCCCGTATCAGCAGAGCGGATCGCGACGGGCGTGTACCAGAATTTCATACTAACCCACGAACGAGCGAAGCCGGGGAACTATCTCCATCAGGGGCAGTGTATGTCCGGCAGCGATGGCTTGCTGACGCACGCTGGCGAATTCTTCCCCCACCGCCAAGATGAAAGTCCGACCGCGATCCCACGCCACCCACTTTCCCGCATGTTCCGCGGGTGCAGAGGGCGGACGCTGAAGCTGAAAGATCATGGGACGACTGAAGTTCGGCATGGGAACCTCCGAGTGCTGCCCCGAGATGGGGCGAGACGACCGTTATCATACCGAGGCTCGGCAGAGTCTCGTAGGCCAAGCATCGAGAAACGGTGAGTCAGTACGAGCCGGGCTGTGTAAAGATTCAGAAGACTTCGGAAGTCTGACGGGTGACGCTGCCCATGTGTCGGCCCTGGACCGGCGAATCTCAGCGAGGACATCCCCCATCGAGCGGCGTACGCCCCGATCCAGTGGGTCGATTCCTTCTTGAAGTCGTTCGCGCAGATCGTCGCGCTGTCGGAGGAGTTCCAGAGCTTCGTCCAACACCTGATGCTCCCCGGCATACCGCCCAGAGGCGGCGAGAGCATCGACGACCGTCTGCTGTTGCGGGGTGAGGCCAACTGACATGAGCCACCATTTCTTCTTCAACCAAACTACGCCCTCCGTCCGAGCGTGTCAATGTGATCGTATTCGGAGAATACGTTTGCTCGTCAGGAATCGTGAGCGGTAGGCTGGCTAGCTGGGCGCGAGTTCGCGTTCGGAGATAAATCCACATCCGAATGACAATGAATCGAGTGGGACATACCGCTTTGGAGGCTAGACCACTATCGGGCATGGGCAACGTCGAATGTGGTGGGCCAGCGCTCGAAGCAGCTTGTCCCACCCAGCGATTCTGGATTTTTCGAATCACTACTTTTCGAATTTGGCGTCGATCACCCGGCAGCCCGCGGCAAGCAGACTGGGCACCTGATTGAAATATGAGTCAGGTCTCCCGATACTTCAACTGCTCGTGATGCGTCTTGTCGGATCCTTCTCAACTGTCGTGGGTGGATCACAACGTGTGTCGATCCACCTCACGACGCTCAGTCTACACCCAGGAAATCAGATCATGAAGTGCTGTTGGCTTTCGATCGCCCTTGTCTGCGGGCTGGCCCTGCCGGTCATTGCAGCCGATGTCGTGAAACCGGTGCGTATGGGATGCGGGATCATGACGTTTGATACGGTTCCGGGATGGGGGCTCGGAGAGGACGGGAAGTCGGTGATCGGTTCGACTCACGGCGCGGTCGTGATTGACAAGGCGGGAAATATCTATACCAGTGCGGACATGGGTGTCTTTGTCTTCAACCCGGAAGGGAAGGTCGTTCGCCGGTTTCTGACAGAGAATCTTCGGGAAAGGGCACGAGCAGGAAGCTCA
>JANOKO010000965.1:0-3921 GCA_031419335.1 Planctomycetota bacterium | reverse complement strand
CGAGGAACGCTTCGAGGTTCCTTTGCTCGGTCCAGCGAACATATCCAATCGGGTAGTCGTGTCCGTGCTGCTCGAACTGCGTGTCGTACCGCCCCGGCCCGTACGACCGCGAGACGATGAAAGTCAGTTCCTTGTGGTAGTAGTCGTTGCGGGGGATGTCCATGCCGGTGACACCGACCATGACCACTTTGGCGCGGTCGCGGGCGATGCGGGCGGCGATTTCGACAGGGGTGTTGCTCTTGGTCGCAGCGGTGATGAGGATCGAGTCGGCCCCTCGCCCGCGCGTGGCTTTCATCACCGCCTCTTCGATCGCGGAGCCGTCACCGGCAAAGGCAGCTGCGGCTCCGTTCGCGAGGGCTTGTTCGACCCGCTTCGGCGAAACATCGAGTCCAATCACTCGGCACCCGCTGGCCCGCAACAGCATCACCGCCAGTTGACCAATCAGTCCGAGACCGATGACCGCCACTGTCTCACCGACGCGGGCATCGGTATTGCGAATGCCTTGCAAGGCAATCGACCCGACCGTCGCGTAGGCCGCTTGCTCGGCAGTGACGCCCGGCGGAGCTGCCGCACAGAGCAGACGCGGAACGGCGTTGACCTCCGAGTGACAGGCGAACCCCGCCCCGCAACAGGAGACCAGTTGCCCCGGCTCGTACCCGGTGACTTGTGAGCCAATCCCCGACACATGCCCCGCGGCGCTGTACCCCAGCGGCAACTCGCGATCGAACTGCTCTCGTACCGCATTCATCGTGGCCAGGAACCCATCCTTGCGCAGCTTGTCCATGACGCGCTGCACCAGATCGGGCCGCTCACGGGCCATCCCGACGAGGCTCTTCTGACTCAACTCAATCGACGCCCGCTCCGTCCCCGCCGAGATCAACGAGACCGCGTTGCGCACGAGCAACCCGTCCGGGCGCAGCTGCGGTGTCGGAACATCGACGACGCGGACCTGGCCGGTCTTACGATTTTGGAGAACTTGTTTCATGAGGATTCGTTCGTAGGACGGGCTTTCCAGCCCGTCCCGTGTGTGGAGAACAATCACAAACCGGAACTGATGAGGAGCAATCGATTAGCCGTTTGTGGACATCGAGATGGACGGCCTGGAAAGGCCGTCCTACGAAACTACTTCTGCACGATCCAATACGACATGCGTCCCTTGCCCGCCCACTGCTTAGCGGTACTCGGACGATCGTTCCACAGGACGTTCGGGAAGAAGCTGCGGACCATCGCGTCGGCGCGGGTCCATTGATAGGTGTGCGGGTGAGCCACGAAGAGCCACTCGTTGGGTTTTCGCCAGCGGTTGAAGTGCCACTTCTTCTCCCCGGCGAAGGAGAGGGTGCTGACCGAGAAGGCGAAGATCCCGCCCGGCTTGAGGACGCGCTGGATCTCTTGGAGGATTGACTCCGGCGACTGAGCGTGGTCGACGACGTTGATACAGGCGATCAAGTCAAATGTCGTATCGTCGAAGGGCATTCGTTCTCCCTGGCAACTCTGGTAGTTGACGCGGCTGCGCAGGGCGTCGATGTAGCGTTGCAAGTCGTCGTCCGGCAGATTGATATCGAGCCGCGGCAGGGGATCGATTCCGTCGATGCGCCCCGCCTTGTGGGAGAAGTGGGCGGCCATGAACCCCAGACCAAAACAGCCGACGCCCACCTCCAGTGAGCGACCGACGGGAGCTGTCACATGCTTGTTGAGCGGCCCGGCGATCTCGCTGTGCTCGACGAGTTCGTACAGCATCCGAGTGACATTGGCGGTGTCTTTGACCCAGTTGGCCAGTTCGAAGTCCTGGGCTTTTTCGAATGATTCATTGGTGATGGACATGATGTGACCAGAGGTGAGAGAGACGTGGGACGGGCCCATTGGCCCGTCCATGATTGTCGGAGACTTCTCCGAAGTCGCTGGATGGACGTGATGACGAAGTGGACGTTTGATTGCCGACACGGTGGATCGAAGCCGGGGCTTTCACTCTCAACGTATCTCTGCGTTGCGAACATCGAGCCAGCGATTTCGGAGCAATCGCCGACAATCACAACTCTGCACGGACGGGCAAATGTGCCCATCCCACGGCGTGGGTCAAATCCTGTTCGTACTCGTGGAGCGTCAAACGACTGGCTCGTTCGCGGGCGGCTTGCCCCATCGCGAGGCGTTTCGCTGGATCGTCACGAAGCGTTTGCAAGGCGTTTGCGATCGCCTCGGGGTCGCGGATCGGGATGAGAAGTCCCTCGATGCCGTCCGTGATCGCCGCTCCGGCATTCGGAGTGGCGATCACCGGCAGCCCGTGGGCCATCGCCTCGTAGCAGACGTTGGCGGAACCTTCGGCGAGCGAGGGGTGGAGCAGCACATCGGCGTTCTGGTATTCGAGAGTCATCTGGGAACGCGGGACCGGGCCAGGGAGTTCAACACTCATCTTCTTGAAATACAGATCATCGAGAAACTGCTCTTCAAAGTATCGACCGACCATCCGGGACGGTCCAATGAATCGAAAGTGGAACTGCCCAGGCGGCAGGAGATTTGCAGCCTGCAACGCATACGGGACACCTTTTCGCAGTTCGACGGTGCCTGCGATTAGAACCCTCAATGGACCGGTCCGTTGAGACCGGTCCGTGTCGACGCTTGGCCCGGAATAGCCCCAGCGCACGACGCGACACTTCGTAACCGGAACGCCCACCTCGGCGAGTGAGTCGGATACGTACTCCGAGCCGCATAGGATCAGGTCCGCCAGTTCCCACTCACGATGCTCACGGGAGATCAAGACATCAGGCGAGTCCGGAATGCTTGCACCCGCTTCGAGGCACGGAAACCTGTGTCGCTCCTCCGTGAGCAATCGCTCGATGACCTCCAGTGGAGCGATTGTCATGTCGAGTATGCACTTCAGCCCCTGGGCTTTCGCCGCCTCGAAGATCTCGACCGACGCGGCATTGAATCCATACACCGCTGTCGCCTGGCCGAACCCGTGCTGCACCACGGCCCTCCCGAACTCTGAATTCTGAATCACCCAGCGGGCGTACTGGCCCTGCGGCGAGTGGCCTCGCAGCTTGCGAGTCAGTTGAGAACCAATCGTAGTGGGCCAGAGGCAATGCACCTTGGAATTGGGGACGCCGGTCGGCTGGCGATCGAAGAGGCTGCGGAGCTTGCCGTTCTTAACCGACGAGGGGATTACTCGCCCGAGTCGCCTCACCCACGGATCGCTGGCACAGACATCAGTCACGAGTGCCTCCAGCAGCCCCGCTCGTTCGAGCGCGGCAGGGACGGCGTAGTGGCGACGGGCACCAATTTGAGCGACGAGGATCATGAAGGGAAGTAGGACGGCCTTTCCAGGCCGTCCCTGAACACAGTGAAGGGCGTGAGTAGAGGGGGGACTGCCGGGAAGCTACCAGTGGACGATGAAAGGGGGTTGGGAGGTTTTTGGCGATGCCGATGTCGGGTTAGTCGAAGAGGACGGGCTGGAAAGGCCGTCCTACTTCGGCTTGGTGGCCTTCACATAGATGCTGAACGGGACCTTCGGATTGGCTCCATCAAGTGCCGCAAACGGGGCTAGGAGAAAAAACAACGGGATGCCGAGCTTGAGGCCGCCGATAAGCTGGATGTTGGTGATCTGTTGGTTGCACGCCTCGCGAATCGGGCCGCCGAGGCCGATCGGTTCGGAGACCTGGAACCCGATCGGTTCTAACAGTTGCTTGAACGTCGCATGCGTGTACCCGGCTCGCACATGCCCCCCGGTCTCGTGCGTATCGAGCAGGTAATTCACATTGATCGGGTGTTCGGAATTGGGGCAGCAGATGTGTAGCACGCCGCCCGGTTTGAGGATGTTGAAGAAGCTGCGGCTGACCTGCTCGTCGCCTTTGATGTGCTCCATGACCTCGCAGCAGATGATCTCGTCGAACTTCAGGTTGAGCGATTCGATCTCGTAAAGGTTCACAT
>JANOKO010000964.1:0-2986 GCA_031419335.1 Planctomycetota bacterium | reverse complement strand
AAAACGCATGCACGGTGATCGGACAGTTCCGACGAACCGAGTTGAACCGTTCCAACGCGAGAACTGCCTGACGCGAATCGATGTCCCGCGCCACATCGTAAGCGTGAGCAGCCTTGATCGCGGCAATTTCAGGTTGATCGGGAGAAATGAGCGCAGTCAAACTCATGCCCGCTGCTTGGTCCACTTTTCGCTGTCGCTGGTATCTCTGAATGGCCCCATTCACAATCACTGCCGAAACCAAAACAATCGATGACACCGTCAGCCACCAGCGACCTGAATCGTAGAACTTCCACCACTGACGACGCAGCCAACTGGTGGGGCGGGACACAATCCGTTCCCCTCGATGAATCCGCTCCAACTCAGCGGTCACGAACTCCATATCGCTGTATCGGTTCCGGGGGTCGGGTTCCAAGCACAGACGACAGACCAAATCGAAATCGGTGTCACTGCTGGTGATCGGCGGTTGACGTTGCTCAATGGGAATTTGGAGGTCAAATTGTGGCAGTTGGTGCGCCCGTGTTTCAAACAGAGTGACTCCGAATGAGAAGATGTCACAGCGGTGATCGATCATGGATTGGAATCGTGGGTCAGTGATCTCGGGGGCCCAATATTTCGGAGTACCTTGGTTCGACACAGTGGAAAACACTCCCTGCTCTGCCAGCTTCGACAACCCCCAATCACCGATCATGAGTTGCGGCGGCTCTCCTTTCACGGCTTTCAAGAGTAGATTTGCGGGCTTGATATCTCGATGAATCGCGCCTGATTGATGAGCATAAGCCAGAGCTTTGGCGACGGGGGTCAGCCAACCCGCCACAAACTGGGGCGTGAATTCCTCGGGCAACTCATGAGGAGAATTCTCGCTGGAGTGGGGATCTCCACGTTCCGTCGAGGACGGGTTTAACTGACTCTGGCGTTGATCCAGAAGCTCTCTCAAAGAGCAGCCTGTTCCCTGTCCGCCATCCACAAACTCCATTATGGCGCAGCTAGTTTTTTCGTCCAACGCAGCCGATCGAAAGATCTTGACGATTCGATGATGGTCGAGGCGGACCATCGCTGCAATTTCCGTCGCCAGTGACTTTTGATCTCGGTTCCACTGCATGACTTTTACGGCCACGTACCGATGGAGTCTTGTGTCGTACCCCAGATAGACTTCGCCCATTCCACCGCTTCCCAGCAGCCCCTGAATCTCGACCTCATCGATCATTTGACCGGGCTGAAGCCGAAGTGAGGGTTCTGAGGAGAGATGCGACATTCGATCGGGATTGAGGGCTTCGTGAGCGGTAATGATCGCTCGCAGAGTTTCGCGAATCGATTCCGGATGATCGAGCAGAAAATGCGGGACATCCACGACACCGTTGCGACGTTTCTCCAGATAACTCGCCCAAGCGGCAGCGAGAATCTTGGAGTCGGACGATTGCGGAGAGGATTCACTCATTTCGATTCCTGACGACGCTTTTTTTCGGCTCGCTTGGCAATCCGCTTGAGGGCCTTGAGTCGAATCTTTTCGACCTCTTCAGTCGACACTTGGAGTGCGTCAGCCACCTCTGGCGGAGTCAGCTCACCCATGTAAAGCAGCTCCATCACGCCCTTCTCATCCTCCGGCAAGAGTTCAATCTCCCGGAAAAAGTATTCCCGCTCCTCGTTCCGGATTGCCGCTGCACTGGGCGTCGAACCACTCGCAGCCATGTCCACGAACCCCACGGAAGCGTCGGTCGGAGACATTTCGTGTTTCACCGACCGCCTCTTAGCAAGTACGTGCTTGTCATAGACACCGGAGAGATTTGCCTTCACCTTCCAGTAGGCCCACGCCTTGAGCTCTCCGGCGGATGTCCCACGAAAATTGTCAAACGATTGGAAAATATCCAGAAGTGCATCTTGCGCAATCTCCGAGGCATCCGTACGACGACAGATCATCCGCGGGAAACGTGATGCTGAAATTCTCCGCAATCGAGGACGGAGAAGCTCCGCGATCCGGTTCCGAGCGACAGGATCGCCGTGCTTCGCAGGGGGAATCAGTCTCTGGAGCTCCTGGTCAATGGGATCGGATTCAGAGTCGGAATGCTGTGACATATTTGCTCACATGTGGGCGAGAGTCGAGATGAAAATGTTATGGCCTCTATGAGGTAAGAGGGTAAGCAGGACGGAGAGCCACAGCGAAATCTGTGAGATTTTTGTGGAATTGCCACAACATCTCTGACCACCATCACATCGGTCTTGAAAGTAGCATCGGAAGGATTGAAAAAACAGTCTCCGGATGGCCGGAGGAATCACCGGATTGCAATCCGTCTCGCGGCCCGTTCGGCGTCCTGGTCTTTGCGGACAAAATAGAGTTCTGTCGTACGTACGTCGGCGTGGCCAGCGAGTTCGCGGGTCTCCAAGAGGGTGGCTCCGTTCTGAATCGCATTGTTCAAAGCGGTTTTGCGGAGGGAGTGGACGCCGATGCCACGGGAACCGAGGCGGTCGGGGGGGATTCCGGCGGCGATGCAGTGGCGTTTGACGATGCGCCAGATGGCTTCGCGGGAGAGGGGGAGTGGAAGCAGAGTCTTGTGATCGGGCGAGGATCGACGGAACAGACAACCTTCGCGGTCGTCGGTGATGTTGGCGGCGGTTGTGTAGTCGAGGATCGAGCGGGCGGCTTCGATGAGGATTTTGCGTTGGCGTTTGTTGCGTTTCTCGATGACGTTCAGGAACCACTCGGTGCCATCGAACTCCAGGTGGCCGACCTTCGCATTCGTGATGGCCGATACTCGGCAGGCTGTGATGAACAGCGTGTGCAGCAATGCCTTGTCCCGTAGCCCGATCAGAGTCGTCGTGTCGGGAGCGTGCAGTAGCCGGACTGCTTGCTGTTCGGTGAGGGCGGGCGTCGTGTTCTTCTGCACCTCGGGGGATTCGACAGCTGAGATGTCTTGGGCGGTTTCCCACGAGATGAGTTTCTTCTTCGCGAACTGGCGATACATGCCACGAATGACGGAGAGCTTGCGAGCGA
>JANOKO010000963.1:0-2048 GCA_031419335.1 Planctomycetota bacterium | reverse complement strand
TGGAGCTCGATGTCGATCGCTCCCGACTCACGTTCGAATCGTTCCGGGTGAGTCACTGCGGCCAATGCGACCAATTCCGGCAGGGTGATCCCTTCCGTTCCCAGATGCTGGTGCGAAGCACGCAGGGCAAAGGGGATCGTCCACGCGAGCATCTGGCCAAAACGAGTTTCCGGGCCGACGCCGAAACGTTGGAACTGGTCAAACGTCAGCACGACGCTGCGCGTTACATCCAAGGGAACCAGTGTTTTGGTACACGGTTGCCGCAGAACAAACCGCGCCGCTTCGGGGTCGGCTTGGATGTTGAACTCCGCCGTCGGCGTGACATCCCCCGGACTGGCATAGGCACCCCCTTGGCAGACCAGAGATTGCAACTCCGAGAGAAACGGAGGATAGAGTTCGGTGGCCCGGAACACATTCGTCAACGGTCCCAGAGTTAGCAACGTGACTTCATGCGGGTGGCTGCGGACAAGTTCGATCATGACCTTGGCGGAATCGTGTCGTTGATGCAACTGGACATCCAGCGTCGGAAAATCTCCGAGTCCGTGCGGACCGTGAAAGGCCGTGGGTGAAGGTAAGTCGATTGACGACCACGCGGCGATGGGACCATCCGAGACACCGAATCGGGGCCAGCGCGGGGGGTCGAGTAACGAAATCAAGGCCAGCAGATTCCGAGTGGCCTGCTCGCCGGAGACACTGCCCGCCGTGGCGGTGACAGCCAACAGATCAATCTCGGGGTTGCTTGCCGCCATGACGACAGCCAGGGCGTCCCCGATTCCCGGATCGGCATCAATGATGAGTTTACGTGCCACGGGATCCTCGTTGAGACGTTTCGCGCTGGCGGCAGAACACACTATCCTTCTGCTCTCCCGCCAAGTCAAATCGAAACCGATTCCCGCCATGCCCGACAAGGAGTCCATTCGGTCTTTGGAGCATTCCTCAATGGCTTCCGAGCTGAGGAGTAGAACGGACCCTCTGGTCCGTTCCGCCCGGACCTAGGGGGCCGTCAAGGCTCCACCCTCGGGAGGGCGAGGCTCCTGCCGAGCCGCGGCTGCGAGTCGACGCGTCCCCTTGCTCGCGGCTCAGCAGGAGCTTCGCCCTCCCGCGCGGGCCAGGCTCAACCCCAAGATCAAGTGTTGACGTGACACTAGGGGTCCAGGCTACGATGGCGCACAGCGAATCGTGGAATGCTCTCGCCACTACCCCTTCACCACAAAGTTCACCATCCGTCCCGGCACTCGAAACCGCGAAGCGGTGGCAGCGTGTAGCCGTGGGTGAAACCCACGGAATTCGAACCCCGGCCCTACAGCAGCCGCGAAGCGGCGACAGAAGGATCGGCGTCGATTCAGTGGGATGCCCCTTACGAGAACGGTCGGGATTCGCTGTCGCCGCTTCGCGGCTGGAAAACGTGAGGGACGCGGGTCCGTGGGCTGCGCCCACGGCGACATGCTGTCGCCGCTTCGCGGTTGAGGAATGGCATCATCCGGCCTCACACCGACGTTGGCGTTTTACTCCGAGCCAGTTGGCTCAATCGCTTTCGCCAATAGTCCGGGTCATGCTGAATCTCGTCCATTAGCCGACACGCAATCTCCTGCGGCGTGTTGGTTCCCTGTTCCCAGGCCCGAACAGTCTTGACGGAGACTCCTAGGAATCGAGCGAAGAGCATCTGGCTCAACCCTAACGTCTTACGAGCCTTCAAGGCCCGCTTCGCGTCATACGGCTTGGGTTCCAGGTCGAGGACAATCTGACGACAGGTGTACTTCTTTGCGATATCGACGCCAGCCTCCAGATCGATGGTGAATCGACGAAGTCGTTCAACGATGGTCTTGCCGATGCGTGACATAAGATGAACCTAGTTTGGTTAGGGAGGACCGAGGTTGTTGCGCCGGGAAGTCGCTGCAACCTCACGATTGGAAATTGGATTCCACTGTGGCACTGACCGGTGATTCTCGACTGCCCGCAGAGACTACTGGTTGCCAAACTTGACACGTTCTCGCTCGATAAAGTCCCGAGTCATCCGTTTTTCGCGGGGAGTCATGTCGTCTTTCTCG
>JANOKO010000962.1:0-3013 GCA_031419335.1 Planctomycetota bacterium | reverse complement strand
CGGCACCACCGCCCCCTTCGGCACACCCTCCTGCCGTTGGGAGTCCGGTCCGAGAACGTAATCGCTGTCTCCCGCCTGGAGAAATTCCACAGAGAGCGTAGCCGACAGAGCCAGCATCAAGACGCAGTTCAGCAATCGCATCATTCCACCTTGTGAATTGCAGACCACTGACTGCGACCTGCGGAGAGAAGCCAACAGAAGATCACTCTCGTGGTCGTGGTGGGGTTTGTCAAATCGGAAGTCGGGAACGCGGTTCCGTATCCGGGTGTTCGTACTCATCAATCCACGTACACAAACTCATTCGTATTCAACAACACCAGACACAGCGAAGCCAGTGCCAGTTGATCCGGAGTACGAATCGTGGGAGTGCGTGGATGAAGGGGAATCGCGTACTTCTGAGTGAGGTAACTCCACACCAATTGGCGCTCTTCGTCTGGCAGCGCCCGGTCGTAAGCGATGATCTCAGCGATCTCTCCGTCCCAGTACTCGCTGCCAAGATCCCCCTGGGTTCCGATCTCATACGGGCCATGCAGATCGCGCTCACCCAGGCCACCATTGGTCGCCAGTGATGTCCGATTCTGAAAGGTCTCTGCCCGCGTCGCCGAAGCGATGCCCGTCAACACAAAGGGTTGAGCGGGGTCATGCAATTGACCGGCATTCCCGAAGGCATCGGAGAACCGAACGCCGCGAGGTCCGATCGTTCCCAGAAAGATCGAGGCGGGCCAACGTCCGCGTCGATTCCAGTTCGTGAGAATCTCACGCGGGATGGCGTCTTGACCTCGATGAGTCGCGACAGCAAACAGACTGAACTCGGCAGAATGCAGGACTTGACCCGCAACATGCAGGAACGCACTCTGCCCATCGAAGCGCAGCGCCGGTCGTCCTCCCACACCCTCTGCGACGAGCAGTGGTCGGTGGTCGGGGTCGGCCTGCGAAGCATCATGCGGATGAACTCCCTCGGAGTGGACTTGGTCTCGCCAGAACAAGACTCGCCCCCCACTGTCGGCTTCTACGCCCGCATCCGCTCGCAGCCACATGGCCAACTTGTTCGTGACGGAGAGTGTCTCCACGACTGGGACTGCGGTAGCATCCGTTGGTGTCTTCAATGCGGTCAATGTGAAATACTCCGTCTGCTCGCGGAGGTGTAACACGGCTGCGGTGAGTTCATCGTCCTTGGGGGCACGACCCAACACCAGCTTCCAGGCCATTGCGGCCCGCAACTCGAGTCCGTAGCCCGCTGACTGCTCAATTCGACGGGACAGTGCCTCGCTGCGTTCGTGGACGAATTCGTTGTTGAGCAAGGCCAACGCCTGCGTGGGAACGATGGTGACATCCCGCTGTCCACAGGTCCGCGTCGTGTCACAAAAATCGAACGTTGTCATCAGCGGAAGGATGCGTGACCGCATCGTCATCAGGTATACGCTGCGACGACGCTGCTCTTCAGCGGGGGATGCGGTCCATGCGGCATCCTTCCGCGAGAGTCCCTCCAGGGCCTCAGAACTCATCGAGGGATAGAAGCTAGGGCCACCGATTGTCTCGCTTAGTTCCCCGCTAGAGACCAGCATCGCATCGCGCAGCGTCTCTGCGTCGAGACGTTGACGTGTAAAGTGCCACCAGTTCCGGTTCAAGAAATCCCGTTGAACGTACTCCTCATGGCGGGGGTGCCGCGATGATTGCTGATAGACACTCGAAAGCATCAACAGCTTGTGCATCCGCTTCAACGACCCGGGCACGACATGGTCCGCCGGACGACCGGTCTGGGCCTCCCATGTGGGGTGCAAGAACTCATCGGCCAACCAGTCGAGAAGCTCGGGGTGCGTCGGTGGGGCGCTCTTGAAGCCGAAGTTGTTCGGCGTTCTGACCAGCCCCTCGCCGAAATGATGCAGCCACAACCGGTTGACCAGAACCCGGGCCGTCAGCGGGTGTCGGTCGTCAGAGATCCATCGGGCGAACTGCAAACGGCGCTGAGTGGTCTGGCTCCCTGGCGGAGGAGGAGCGAGCGGCTGGTCGAGTTCCGAAATCGCCGACAGGAATCCTGGATCGACCACAGCTGCGGGTCGGCTGCGCTCCCCTTTGGTGAGGAGATGAATCGGCAACGGAGTCGGTCCCGTGTCAGTCCAGCCGAACACATCGAATCCGAGTTCTTCCTTCGAAGGCCCGCCGAGGTTGGCCTGCCCGATCGGCCCGGCCCAGAAGAAGCTGGCGATGCGATAGTAGTCAGTCTGCTTGATCGGATCGAACTTGTGATCGTGGCAACGGGCACATTTCACGGTCAGTCCCAGAAACGCCGACGTGGTGGTGTCCACCATGTCCTCCAATCGCTCATACTGATAGTCAGCGGCATCGTTGGGCTCGTCGTTCCATGTCCCGGCCCGCAGCATGCCGGTCGCGATGACCGACTGCTCATTGCGATTCGGAATCTCGTCCCCCGCCAACTGGTGCAGCACGAATTGGTCGTATGGCATGTCGGCGTTATGTGCCTGGATCACCCAGTCGCGGTACTTCCAGATCCCCGGCTTCAGTTGATCTCGCTCATAGCCACAGGTCTCTGCGAACCGCACCACATCGAGCCAGTATCGCCCCCAGCGCTCCCCGTAGTGAGGCGAGGCCAAGAGCCTCTCAATCAACTGTTCGTAAGCCTGGGGATTTGTGTCACTCACGAACTCGTCGATTTGCACCCCCGTGGGAGGCAGCCCCCATAAATCCACGTACGCTCGGCGCACGAGGGTCCGCCTGTCGGCTGGCGGAGCGAGTGAGAATTGTTCGCTCTCCAATTTCGAGAGGATGAACGCATCCACCGGTGAGTGGACTCGATCCACCGCCTCGACCGAAGGCGTCTCCGGTCGTTTCACCGGACGCAGCGCCCACCAGTCCCTTCCGGCCCGGCTTTCGTTTGTCCGTTCATACAGATCGAGTACCCGTCCCTCGGGCCACTGTGCCCCGCCCGCGATCCAGTCCCGCAGGACAGCAACTTCCGCCTCCGGAAGCTGCTTGGATTTCCCTGCGGATTCCG
>JANOKO010000961.1:0-2274 GCA_031419335.1 Planctomycetota bacterium | reverse complement strand
AGGCAGCGCACTCAGTTGGTACGTCGACGATTGGCAGATCGCCCGCACGAGCCCCTTGAGGTCGTAGTTCGTGTCGGCGAAGTGCTTCGCCAAGCCAGCGAGCAGTTCCGGATTCGACGGCGGGTTGGTCTCCCGCATGTCATCTTCCGGCTCCACAATGCCGCGATCAAAGAAGTGCTTCCAGTAGCGATTGACGAGGGCCTTCGAGAAGAAGGCGTTATCCTTCGCCGTCAGCCAGCCGACCAGTTGGTGCCGGGGATCGACATCGGCGGGGATGTCGAGGGCTGGGCTGCCCAGGCCGGTCGGCTTCAGGTTCTGTCCGTTGCGGGGGTTGTTCGCGGTAGCGACCCCTTCGTTGTGGAACACGCGGCGGTCGCGAGCTTGGTTATTCATCCCGGCCATGCGGTCCTTGCGCCCGACCCGGCTAAAGAACGCCGACAGACCGTAGTAGTCGTTCTGGCTCCACTTCTCGAACGGGTGGTGGTGGCAACGGGCACACTGGATGCGGAGCCCCATGAAGAGTTGGGCCACATCCTCGACCTCTTCGTTGACTTGGGTCACTTCGCGGTACCAGATCACCGGTGGGTTGAAGCTGGAGTCACCCGAAGCGGTGAGCAGTTCGCCGACCATCTGGTCGTACGGCTTGTTTTCATACAGGTTATCCCACAGCCACTGCCGGAAGGCGTACGTACCGTCCTCATCACCGGCTTGCTTCCGCTTGTTGCGGAGGACGAGGTTCCACTTGTTCGCGAAGTAGTCAGCGTAACCGGGGCTATCGAGCAGCCGGTCGATCAGCTTGTCACGCTTGGCGGGGTCGGTGTCCTCGCGGAACTGGCGGACCTCTTCTTCGGTCGGCATCCGCCCTGCAATGTCGATCGATACCCGGCGGAGGAACGTGCTGTCATCGCACAACTCCGAAGGCGGCAGGCCCAACAGCTTGAGCTTGTTGAAGACCGCCTCATCGATGAAGTTGCGGACCGGCGGGGTCTTGGTGACGGCCACACCGAGCGGCACCGTGGCCCGGAAGGTCGAGACCTGCCCTTGATAGCGGGCCATAATCGCCACTTCTCCGGTCTGGTCGAGGGTGTGAATCAGCCCCGACTTGGCACTCTCGGCCAACTCCGGATCGTTCGGCTCGTACAGGGCCATGCGGGTCACGTCCTCGACGGTCCCATCCGTATAAGTCGCGAAGCAAGCGATCTGCTGATCTTGTTTAGGCTCCATCAGGCGAGCTGCGGGCAGACAGGCAATGCCAGCCACGGTCGGAGCTGCCTTGTCGCCCCACGGCATTCCCTGTCCCACCCAGCGAGCCAGGAGCCGGTACTCATCACTATCGACATCCATTCGCTTGCCACCGCCGTGTGGCGACTGGCCCACCGGCTTGGTCAGCAGCAGGCTGCGAGCCGGGGAGGAGACGTTCGTCCGGCGGCCACGGGCCTCGTTCTTGAGGAACTCGAAATCGTCCTCCGGATAGAACCCGAGCAGCGACAGCTTAAAGCCGTTCTGGCCGGTCGCCTTGCCGTGACAGCCGCCACTGTTGCAACCGAGCTTGGTGAAAATCGGGGTGATCTGGTTGGGGAAGCTGATGTCAGCGGGGTGGCCGAAGTCTTTGACATCAATGGAGAACTGAGCGGTCTTGCCGTTGGCGGTGGCCACGATCTTGGCGGAGCCATCGCCGACCGGCTTGACGATGCCGGTGGCGTCGATGGAGACGATTCCCATCGGCTCAGAAGTGAATGACACCGAGCGAGTCGCATCTGAAAGCCGCCCCTGAGCATGCACCCCGGTGACTAGCACCTGCATCCGGGCGTCCGGCCCCCGCAGAGTAAACTGCCCCGGCAACGTCTCGAACTGGAGGGACTCCACCGGACCCAGATCAAGCCCAAAGGCGAGATCAGGGAGCCATCCCGCCACCACCAGAGGCAGAAACACCAGTGTTTTGTGTATCGCTCGCATCGTTCACTCCCCGAATCCCCGGCGTTTGCACGCTGGAAACTCAGCCGTTTTGAACTGAATGACCGATAAACTCTCCCTGCGAGGCAGAGTTTACCGATTCCATCCACTCATCGAACATATCAACCCTCATTTCTGTGTCAAGGTGAGTGTCACCTGCGGGAATACCGTGGGAGGAATTCAATTGTCAAAAAGAACGGGTCAAACCGGTTGTGCCGAGTCGTTGAAATCAAGAGTGAGCGGAGTGAACCGCAGTAAGAAGTAGGCAACATGTGGCGTACTTACCAAAGCCATGACATGTACGTTTATGCACTTCACTTC
>JANOKO010000960.1:0-1391 GCA_031419335.1 Planctomycetota bacterium | reverse complement strand
CTCGCCGAGAAGATTGGCTTGCGAGTCCCCGCCGGAACCCAGCTGCTGTACGGCGAAACCGACACGAACAACCCGTTCGTTCCCGAAGAGCAGATGATGCCCTTCGTCCCATTCGTGCGGGCCAAGAACTTCCAGCATGCGGTCGACATGGCTGTCGAGTTCGAACACGGCTTCCGCCACACCGCGATCATTCACTCTCGCAATGTCCGTAACATGAGCATCATGGCCCAGGCCATGGACACCACGCTGTTCATCAAGAACGGGGCCTCACCCGCCGGCCTCGGCCTGGGTGGGGAAGGCTACCTGAGCTTCAGCATCGCAACCCCCACCGGTGAAGGCGTGACCAACCCACTGACCTTCACCCGCATCAGAAGGTGCTGCATGGTGGATGATCTCCGCATTGTGTGAGGAGGACGAGAGAGGAGAGACGAGGGACGAGAGCCAGAAGAAGAGAAGAGGAAGAGTGAGAGGGAGAGCGATGTTCCAATTCGAGAAGCTCGTGGTGTGGCAGCGAGCGATCGAATACACGGAGATGATCTACTCGATGAGTGAGGATTTCCCTTCTCGCGAGAACTTTGGACTCGGCCGCCAGATCCAACGCGCCGCTGTTTCTGTTCCGTCCAACATCGCCGAAGGAAACAGCCGCCATTCGGATGTTGAGTTCGCTCGATACGTTGAGATCGCTTACGGATCGCTAATGGAAACAGTCACTCAACTGCACATTGCCCGACGCCGGAACTACTGTTCCGAGAACCAATTCATCACCGCTGTCACTCTGGCCGAAGAAGTCGCCCGAATGCTGAGCGGACTCCGATCCAACCTGGTGGGACGAAGATAACGGCGATCCTCTTTCTGGCTCTCCTCTCTCCTCTCTCCTCTCTCGTCCTTCCCCATGCAACTCGCCTCCGTCATCGGTCGAACGAACGCCACGATCAAGCATCCGGCCCTCAACGGTTGGAAGCTGTTGATCGTGCAGCCGCTTGATCTAGCTGGGGGTGATGATGGTGACCCGCAGATCGCGATCGACCACCTCGGCAGCTCGATGGGAGATAAGGTGATGATCACCGCCGACGGGGCAGCCATCCGAGACTTCATGGGCCGGGTTGATACGCCGGTTCGGTTCGCCGTGATTGGGATCGCGGACTGAGCAGGAGCTGTCAGCAATCAGCTTTCAGCACTCAACCAGAATGTCTTTCACTCATCCCTAACCACTCACCTCTCACCGTTCCCCATGCTCGACTCGACCGCCGTAGACCAGATCGTCGCCAACGTGCTGAGGCAACTCAGTGCGAGGACGGCTGCGCCGGGACGAGAGACGAGAGACGAGAGACGAGAGCCCGAGGTCGCTCCAACTGGCGCGCGTCTCTCGTCTCTCGTCGCTCGGCGTTCCG
>JANOKO010000959.1:0-1211 GCA_031419335.1 Planctomycetota bacterium | reverse complement strand
GGCCAGCATCCCACGCACCACAGCCGGGGAGACCGCCCGGAACCAAGTACCGACCTTCAACAGCCCCGCCAGAATCTGGAGAATCCCGGCCATCAGCACGATGATCCCCAGCATGTCGAGGCCGAACGTCTGCACGGCCTGATAGACGATGACCGTCAGTCCAGCTGCCGGTCCGCTGACTTGCAGTGGGCACCCGGCGAGGGCTCCGACGACGATGCCGCCGACAATCCCGGTGATGAGCCCCGCACTGACTGGCACTCCCGAGGCGATCGCGATCCCCATACACAGGGGCAACGCGACCAGAAACACGACGACCGACGCGAGGACATCCTGCTGAATGGTGCCACTCGGGGTTGGGGTTTCGAGATTTGAGGGACTCATCAACAACTCCAGAGAACTGCCGCACTGGCATGGGCATCATGGGGGCCCGGGCCTCAGCGGTCAGTCTTGCCGCTGAAAAGCAATTGGCGTACCGAGGCCCCATTATTGCATGAATCTCAGAAGAAGCACTGGGGGCTCCGTGCAATTCCAATCGACAAGAAGAGACTCTCTGATCCTCCACGAGCCACACTGGCTTCCCGACGATCAGCGGTTTCGAATACAACGGAGGCGGCATACGCATGGTTGGTTTGGGGAGTGGGATGTCGCAGCGGTTTCACTTGATCTGGCCTCTGATGGCGCTCAGCATGTCGCTGGCGGTCCTCAGCGGTTTTGCCGCATTTGGACTGGTCCGCGAACAGCGGGACGCCGCATCTGATCTACGCACGGATGTTGAGCAACATCGCTCGGTCGCCGAACTCGAAGAGTGCTTCATCGAGTTGATCGCCCTGGTCAAGGACCGTGTGCGGAAGGTCTCGGCGATTCACGCGCGGGCCGACAGTTTGTTACTCGACGCGGAAGGCCGCCTCTCCGACTCAGCCGACCGCGAGCAACTGGCTCGCATCGATGCTGCCTTCCATCAGCATTTGGGCGTCTGGGACGCCCTGCCTGCCGGGGAAGAGGCGATTGATGATGGGGTCGTGTCGAAGCTGGTCGATGTCATAGAGCGGGAGTTGGTGCGGCCCAGCCACGATTTAGAGGTGGCATGCTCCCTGCGACTTCAACAATCCGCCGACCAGCATTCCCAGCTTCTGCGGAGGACCACGTGGGGATTGGTTCTGGTCGGAGGGCTGTGCGGAGTCGCGGGGCTGGTGTTTGGATTCGGAGTCTCG
>JANOKO010000958.1:0-2696 GCA_031419335.1 Planctomycetota bacterium | reverse complement strand
GTCTCCACCCAGCACGGTGGCGTTGGCATAGATGACCACGCCGTCCTCAATGGTCGGGTGCCGCTTCGTACCCCGCACGAGGTTGCCGTCGGCATCCTTCTGGAAACTGAGGGCCCCGAGGGTCACGCCCTGGTACACCTTCACACGGGTGCGGATCTCGCAGGTCTCCCCGATCACGACACCCGTGCCGTGGTCAATGAAGAAGTTCGGGCCGATCGTGGCCCCCGGATGGATGTCGATCCCAGTGCGGCTATGGGCCCACTCGGCGATGATACGGGCCAGGAGCGGCACCTTCTGCAAGTAGAGCTGGTGGGCCAGTCGGTGGATGGTCACGGCCTCGAAGCCGGGGTAGCAGAAGATCACCTCGTCGATACCAGAAGCTGCCGGGTCACCGTCGTAGGCCGCCTGTGCATCGGTCGAAAGCAACAGTCGCAGCTTGGTCAACGACTCCAGGAACTCGATGGCATTCTGCTGGCCGATGGCCTCGAAGTCGGGAGTGTGGTCCCTGTCGCTACAGGCACCCTCGGCGTCGTGGGCATAGCGAAAGGCCCGCGCGAACTGCTCCGTGAGCCGGTCGTGCAACCCGTCGATCAGGTCACCGATGTAATACGTCACATTCCCCATGTGCAGGTTTTGCCGACGCCGGTAGCCGGGGAAGAGCACCTCTTTCAAGTCCTGCACGATCTCGATCATGACGTCCGCACTGGGCAGCGGACAGTGACCCAAATGGTTCATTGTCGGAATCTCGTGGTAGCTCTCCACGATCCGGTCTGTGAGTTCGGACAGCTGTTCCTTGCGGCGGAAGTCGGTCGCCATGTCAGATTCCGGAAGCGTTCGGGCGTTAAGCGGCGGGATTCAGAGTGATGGCGTCGCTTGCGAGTTCGCACCATCCCGTACAATCCTATTCGTCAGAAGAGAGTCCGTCATCGGAGCAAAGTTATCCTGCGGCAGAGTCACTGCCTCTTCCTCGGCTGCGATATCTACCCAGATTACCTGACCGGCATTGTAACAAGCGTGGATTGGTTCTGGCGAGTGGAGTGATTTGGTGGAGGAAATGAAGTTGAAGTTCGTACACGCTGCGCTGAAGCCAACAGGGTGCCTGGGGTGCGGGCCAAGAGGTGCCCCAAAGTCGCCGGAGTCTCCGAATCCAGTGCTGGGCGATGTCGTCCACGGATCGAGCATTCGAAGAACCGGGCAGCGTGTCTCTCAGTATGTGTGTGGCCCGCTTGTCGGGCGTCGAACTGCCGGACTCGGAGAGTCCAGCGACATTGTCGTTTTCTGTCAGGTGAGCGGACGCAGAAAGCTTACCGGGTAGGACGGCCTTTCCAGGCCGTCCAGGGCGTCTACAGTCAGGAGACGGCCTGGATAGGCCGTCTTACGGGGAACATCAATCCGACCGCTCGACTAACGGTCCGGATCTCAGCGCAACAAAAAACCGGGGCCTGACCATCATGGTCGGGCTCCCCGGTGGGTGACTCTGGTGACACCAAAGTTCGCGGAGCAATCAGAAACAGTGGGGCAGGTGGAGGCATCTCCACATGCCGGACGACTAGAAGTCGTCTTCGACCGCCACTTCCAACTCGTCCAACGCATCGGAATGCTCCGAATCCGTAAAGGACGCATCGACCGGCCCATGGTCGTAGCAATCGGAATCATGCCACAGGGGGACGCCCGCAGCGTACCGTGCAGCCAGCACACGCACTTTTTCTTCAGAACCCGGCTTGGCTCCGGTGGGTGACAAGGGGTCGATCCCAAGCGCGGCGAAGTCTTCGAGTTCAAACTCGCCTTCCACCTCGTCCAGGCTCAACTCCGTGCCGATTGCCAAATCCAGATCCGGATCCACGTCGAAATGAAAATCCATCGATTCGTTCCCCTCTCTCTTTGAGAACACACTGTCCGCTCAACAACCAACCTTGGTGAACTTGACCCCCGGGGCTCCTGCCTTACTGGCAGCCCAACACGACCGTCTACATCCTGGACGGTATCCTGGCTTCTGAGGTTCAGCCCTCAGACCACGATTTGTGCGATCCCAAGCAGAAACGCGATTGTCGGTACATCCAGATGATGGAAGTGGCCATGGAGAATCGCGAAATGGGGGATCAGGGGGGGTCTCATCCGAGCAGCACTCATTTTCGGGCGAAGGAACTCACTGTCAACAAGAAAGTTTCCGTGGAAACGAAGATTGTATGAACTCATGAGAGAAACTGGTCCAACCGCCGAAATCTGGGGCATCTGCGCGACATCACGCCCTCATATTCAACGCAAATCCCGTGAACGGATCAGAAGAAACTGACCCATTCACGGAGAGTTGCCGACGAATTGGCCAGTTTCCACGTCACTCAGACCTAGAGCGGTTCGACTCTGGGCCTTTACACATCCCCAGCCATGGTATTTGCCACCACTTCGCCCCGATGGGGCCGGACTCGATAGGCCAGGGCGAAGCAGAGCGACGCCAGTCGTGCCGCGCAGCCCTGGGCCACCAGCGCAACCCAGACGCACTCAGCCCTGAAAGGGCGCGACCCCGAGCCGCCCAAAGTGTGCCGCCCTATCAGGGCTTCGATCGGACGTTTGGCATCCTGACCCAGGGCGGCATTCTCCGACTTCGTCGGATCACTTGCCCTGGGCTATCGAGTGCTGCCCCTTCGGGGCGTCGGCGGCGGGACTTGGGGAGGCGGTCTGGGGCTGGAGATTCAATG
>JANOKO010000957.1:0-1059 GCA_031419335.1 Planctomycetota bacterium | reverse complement strand
AGCCGAAGCCATCCTCCAACTCCGCTCCGCCGCCCTCAGCGACGACGACCGCCTCGTCCACCACCTATCCACAAGACCCGGCTCTCCTTACGTCCGAAAAACGGGGAGAACTGAAAAAATCAAAAGCTGACATGCACCCGTCGTTTCGGGTGCAATCACCCATTGGTGGTCCCCCTGTTCAGCAGGCCGCAGCGTCAGCGATGGCCGAGCGTAGCGAGGGGGCCGCCAAGTATCGCCCGCACCCTCTGTGCGATTTGAGATTCTTCTGGGAGGCGAGCTCTTGCAAAACATCGAGAGACGTACGCCCCCGTTGACGCGTCGGGCTACGAAATCGTGCCACAACCAATCGGCGAACGCACCCAGCAGATTCTCCTATTCTGAGGGGTCATCGACAGAGTTGCGTCGGAGCGACCAGCTCGCGTTGGGGCGTTGGACCACCATGTCTGATGCGTCATCCGCGGAATAGATAGCCAGTGCCCAAATCGGCTCTTTCTACCCTACAATCTGGTTACCCCTCGTTTACTCGTCATCGACTGAGGACTCCGGAATGCAAGGCACATGGGCACTGACTCAGCGGTCGCTGCGGCAAGATTCACGGTTGCTGCGATTCCACTTGCTGCGTTTGGGTGTTGTCGCTGCTTTGGCTCTGGCTGTGTTTGTGATGTGGGATGCATCGCACTATTCAGAGGCTCCCGGGCGTGACTTGCTGGAGTCTCTCGGCTGGGCGAATTTCTGGGCGGTGACCATCGCGGGCGTGCTGCTGTTCGCTCCCACAATCACCGAGGAGAAGGAGGACCAAACACTGGGACTGCTCCGCATGACCGGGATCGGGCCCGCCTCGTTGCTGCTGGGTAAGGCCCTGCCCAAGCTGGTGCAATTGCTGCTGATACTCATCGTCCAGTTGCCGCTGGTCTGGCTGACGATCACGCTGGGAGGTGTCGACTGGCCGCTGATGATCAACGTCTATCTCGTCGTGTTCAGCCAGTTGATCGGGGTGGTCGCGCTGAGCCTACTGGCCTCGGTGATGATGCGGACGAGTGGCGGGGCGGTGGTGATGGC
>JANOKO010000956.1:0-4678 GCA_031419335.1 Planctomycetota bacterium | reverse complement strand
AGGGCACCGGCATCGATGTTGACGACTGGGTTGCCATCGGCTGTGAACCGAGCTTTCGCGAGTGGCAGCCATGCCTGATCGGGGGTTCTGACCCAGCCGGGGCCAAATTCAGCCCGACGAGTGTGTGTTGTGGAAACACGGTTGCGTTGAAAGTCTTCGATGAAGGAGTAGTGCCCTTTCAGAAGCTCCCCCCCGGTCGGTGTCGAGAACGTGACCAGATGCTTCCAGGTCTGCGTCTCAGGAATGTAGAAATACCCCGCATACTCACTGCGTTGTCCATCGGCTTTGGCCCGTACGAGGCAGCGATAGGTCTCCCCGATCTTCCAGTCATAGTCCAGGAAGGACTGTCCTCCGGTCCCCTCATTCCCAAAGCGCCCGACTCGCACGGCATCGTCTTTGTGCAAGAGTTTGACCCGCTGTTCGTCTTTCACCTGGTTCGGGTCGTTTTGTTCACCGGGATCCCAGACTGAAAACAGCACCACTTTCTTCCCGTCTCCCAATTCCTGAATCCCAAAGTACCCCTTATCCCAGCCGCAGACCATGAAGTAGGTGCCTGCGGCTGACTCCCGCACCCTGATCTCATTGTAGAACTCCACGGCCTCGGGACCCGAGTAAGCCAAATGCACAGAACGACAGGCAATCCCTCGCAGCTTCTCGTCCGCGAAGTGGGGACTGGAACAGACGGCCCACAGAGCACAGGCGAGTAAACAGCAGCGGCGATTCATCGGCAATCTCTCCATAGCGCTTCGGTCAAGAGGTGCGAGACCCTCGCCCCGCTCCTCATTGTGACCACCCGGCTTTCCGCTGCAAGTGGGTAGTCGGCGCAAGCCACTCGTCGGGAAGCTGTGATTGCCTCCAATTGTGCGGTCTCCCGTGTTGGAATTCGGAGCAGCGATGAGTACAAGATGCGATCGGCGGACCCATGCGGTATGATTCCCACATTAGGAATTGCTGCCTTTCCTCACCTCTTGGAGAATCACACATGATTCATCGTTCACTGTTCGCGCTGGCTGTCCTCGCTGTGTTTGCTGTGTCGGGACAAGCCGAAGAGAAGCAGCTTTTCAATGGCAAGGATCTGACCGGATGGGAAGGCCGGAAGGATCTGTGGTCGGTGCAAGACGGGGCCATCACCGGCAAGACCTCGGCGGACAAGCCGATTACGCAGAATACGTTTCTCGTCTGGTCCGGCGAAGTGGCCGACTTCGAACTGACTTTCCAGTACCGCATCGTCGCGGGCAACTCCGGTATGCAGTACCGCAGCAAGGTGAAATCCAACAAAGAAGAAACCGGTCCCAGCGTCGGTGGCTATCAGGCCGACTTCGAAGCGGGCGACCGATATAGTGGGATTCTTTATGAAGAGCAGGGGCGCGGCGTCCTGGCCGAGCGTGGTGAGAAGACCAAGCTGACCGCTGACCCGAGCGATAAGAACAAGATGGTCAAGACCGTGACCGGCAAGACCGAGAAGACCACCGAAGAGTTGCAGGCGGCGATCAAGATCGAAGACTGGAACACCTACCGCATCGTGGCCAAGGGAAACACGCTGCAGCACTTCATCAACGGCAACATGACCTGCGAAGTCGTCGACGAGCATGCTGAGAAGGCGGCCAAATCGGGTAAGCTGGCGCTGCAATTGCATCAAGGTCCGGCGATGGTGGTGCAGATGAAGGATGTGGTGCTGAAGACAGAGTAAGCGTCAGTAGGACGGGCTTTCCAGCCCGTCCTCGCTCGACACACATCTCAATAGTTCGATGCTGGAGAGGACGGCCTGGAAAGGCCGTCCTACGTTTCGGAGGACGCCATGCGACGATTCGTTTCAGCCTGGACCGGAGTGGCTCTCGCCATGATGGCCTCGTTCTCCCCCGCCGAGATCTCGCCCCGCGAGGCCCAGCGGTTCTGCGTCGACATCGCCCTCCTCAAGGGCGGTGTCGAACTGCGGGGGGCAGTGCTGAGTCGCGATGACTCGGAACTTCGCATGGCGGTGCAGCGTAGCTGGATGACCGCAAGGCATCCGGAGTTGGTTAAGCAGATTGACGAAGCTGCTGTCGAGAAACAGGCTGCGGCTCGCGACGAATTGCAACAGCGGATCGAGACCTGGAAGACGGAGCGTGCGGAGGATGCCAGGCTCGTGGCAGTACTCACTCGGGAATTGGAACGACTTGCTGTGGCAGTCGATTTGGCGGAGGTTCCGGGCTCTCAATTCCTGGTCGTGACAACGCCCGCAGACCGAGTTCGAAGAGTCTTCATTGCTCCGGAGGTTTCGCGGCAGGTGGCACTGATCGCATGGCGTGAACGAATCGAGCGAGTGGAAGAGACGGTGATGGGGACATTGAAGTCGAAGGTGGAAGCGATCACCCCCGACTGGCAGACACAGCGTGTGGACCTCTCCGCTCGACTCCCCTCGGGCCAATCCCAGTCTGCCAATGAATGGTCTGTGCGGCAGGCGATCTTCGAATACGAATACCGAGAGCGACTCGACTTTCAGGGGACAGGCAACCTGTTGGTGCGGGTGGGAGAGGGGGTCGACAAGCCTGATCTCTCCTCGCTCTTCGCGCAGACCGCTGCCGAGGCCCTCCAGGGAGAACTCAGCGGGCTGGGTCTGGACCTGGCTGCCACACCCCAGACGCCATCCGACTGGAAGTCCACCGCCATCGAACAGGCGAAGTCCCTCAAAGTCAAAGGCTTCCGCGTCACTCGCGTTCCAAAGATCACGGGGAGCGGTCCCGCTTCGGTCACAGTCAGCTTCTTTGCACGCCTGAGCGATGGCACCTTTCGCGAGATTTGGTCCAACGAGACGACCACGGATCCAGCGACCATCGAGCCAGAGGCCCTTGATCGTCTCCAGCAAGACCCGCAGGTGCAGGAAATCCTAAAGATCGCCAAGTCACTCTCGTTGGGTCAAGACGCACAGACCGCTGTCCGCTTTGGAGCCGCTGTGCAGGCCAGCCTGGACGAATCCGACAACCGGTTCTTCGAGTTTCGAAAACGATACTATCAATCGCTGGACGGACCACCGTTTATCCTGCCTGCAGCTTCGCAACACTAACCCACGCTGGTCTCTCCATGACAATGCCCTCATTACCCAGACTTCATCTCCTGTGCTTCGTCGGTGACGATTACGAGGATCTGGAACTCTGGTATCCGAAACTGCGCATGGCGGAAGCGGGAGTCTCCATGACGCTGGCAGGGCTGGAGGCCAACAAGACGTATCTCGGGAAGAACGGCTATCCCTGCAAATCTGAAGCAAGCATTGCAGAGTTGGACGCTGACAGCTTCCACGGCGTCCTCTGTGTGGGCGGCTGGATGCCGGATAAGCTGCGGCGCGAGCGGAAAGTCTTGGAGCTGATTCGCCAATTTCACGAGCGAGGTCAGTTGATTGCGGCGATCTGCCACGGGGGCTGGATGCCGATTTCAGCAGAGGTCTACAGAGGAGTCAATGTCACTGGCTCTCCAGGGATTAAAGACGATCTCATCAACGCGGGGGCGATCTGGTCGGACACCTCTGTCGTCGTGGATCGCCACTGTGTCAGTAGTCGCAAGCCGGACGATTTGCCCGACTTCTGCGTCGGGATGCTGCAGGTACTGAGTCGGCAAGGGTGAGACGCCAAACGGAGTCGAGTCCACTCACGGCTTCACTCGTCGCATGAGCCCAGCTGCCACCGGACCTCCAAACCCGAGTGAGGTCTTCAGGACGGTCTCAATCGTGAGCGGTCGTGCGGCCTCGCCCGTGAATGGCAGTGGCAGCAGTTCCTTCAAGTCAGGGTCCAGCGTGCGCAAATTGGCAGTCGGAGGAGCAACTTGGTCTCGAAGGCATAACACCGCCAGCGCCATCTCGACGCTCCCCGCAGCACCCATGAGATGTCCCAGTGCCCCCTTCAAGGCACAGCAGACCCCGCGTGGTGCAGGTCCAAAGTGGATTTGCGAGAGCGCCGTCGCTTCAATGCGATCGTTCTGCTGCGTACCGGTTCCGTGGAGGTTGATGAGATCAATCTCGCCCGCCGTGATGCCTCCCGCCTGGAGCGTCAATTCAATCGCGCGGGCCAGCCCTTCTGCAGATTTGTCCAAGCCCGCCACGCCATCGCCGTCCGACAATGACCGCCCCGCCACGAATTCCGCCAACGGAGTTCCGCCACGCTGCTCGGCATGCGTGCGACTCTCGACCACCAGGACTGCGGCTCCTTCGCCGACCAGAAAACCCTCGCGATCTCGGTCGAACGGTCGGCAGGCTGAGCGTGGATCCCCACCGCGTGCCAAGACTCCCAACCTCCGATAGGACGCCAGCAACGCCGGTTGGAGAGAGGCATCACTACTTCCGCACAGCACCACATCGCACAAGCCCGATCGGATCAGATCCGCAGCTCGGATCAGGCTAACCAGACCCGTCGCGCAGGCCGCAGCCGGGGCGAGAACTGGCCCCCGAATATTCCATTCATGGGCGATCGCTGTGGCCGGAGCATCGGGCCAGATCAGTCGCCAAGCGTCTGACGGCAAGCCGTTCCAGCCATCGAGTACAGTTCCCAGAGCGTGATCAATACTCAGCGCGCTGGCGGTCGCGTGCCCAGCCAGTACACGGTGAGCACGCACCCGCTGCTGTGCGTACCTTGGGACCACATGGTGCATTCCACCTTTACTGGCCCCCACAACACAGCCCCAGCGATAGGGGTCGACCACACCCAGCCGC
>JANOKO010000955.1:0-3789 GCA_031419335.1 Planctomycetota bacterium | reverse complement strand
CCGCGGTATCAGTCAATACCTGAACCAGACTCTGCCAGAGTGTCGGGCACTGAAATGCCACTGTCCCACCACCGCGGCTTTCCTGGGCATCGGTGAAGTTGATGTCCCCGACACAGACCCAGCGGGCTGTCCCGGAGGCATTGGTGCGATCCGAGAGGGCAAGTTTGGCGTGGTCGACGGCCTCGGACCAGGAGTAGGGCAGCCCGAGCGGAGCGAGATTCACTGACTGCATATTCTCAACTTTGTGCGTCTCGCCTTTCTTCTGGGACTTGGGGATTTTCTTTCCGGCGTTCTCCCACGTCTCGACTTCGAGATCCTCAGCCAGAACGACGCCCACCAAATCGTTGTAGAAATCGAGACCCCAGGCTCGGTTCTTGGCAATGGCGATGAACTTCTGCCCCCCGCGCGACTGAAATGGAACACGCCCAGGATACGGATGTTTGAGGAATGACTCGTTCAGGGGAGGATAGGGCTTTGGCTTCTGGGTGGAGCCATTCAAATCCTGCATCAACTTCAACCGGGGATCGTCGGTCTCGAGCGTGGTCGAGACCTTCGACTTCGGCAGTTGTGAAGGCTTGAAACCGTTCGGCTTCTTGGCGGACTTCGACAACAGGTCCGATGCAATATTCACGTTGGGACCATGGGCATCGAACATCAGTTGGGCGATGTGCCGGGTGGTGTCGGCATCAAGGGCGATGCACAAATAGGTCTGCGCCATCTGCAAGCCCGACTTCGGGTACGCATACTTGGCTGTGAGCGGAAACAGCGGGACTGAATGCACCAGCCAGAATCCGGTTTGGCTCGCGAGATCGAACACTAGCACACCCTTGCAATGTCCACGATTGGAGGGGCCGGTCCCCTTGTGGACCGGCTTGTTGGTCTTTTTGTTGATGGTCGTGACGATCTGGTCTTCGTCGTTATAGCCGTACCAGCCCAGGTTCTGGTTCTGCCGGGCCTCGAGACTGAACAAGGGACTCAGCGTGTCATGCAGTGCGCCTTGATTCTTCTGGATGCGGTTCTGGGAGAGGACCAGTTGGGCCTTCTTCCTTCCCGCCATCGTCGAGTCGAAATAGAGGTATTCCCCGCCGGTCACGGAGGAACCATCGGTCGTCTCGGACTCCGCCGAGACCTTGTACATGAACCACCAGTCGACCGGCTTCCCGGAATCGCCGATGACATTCAGCGAGGTCTGACTCTTGACGGGAGTGGAACGAGCGTCGGAGGGCGGGGGGGCCGCTCTGGCTGACTTCACGGGCGCTTTCTTCACGGGCGCTTTTTGGGCGGGCGCTTTCTGGGCGGGCGCTTTTTTCACGGGCGTTTCCTTGGTGCGGTACAATGCGGGAGAAGCCAGCATCGGTGACAGCGATCTGGTAGGAGTCGGGAGCGGGACAAGGTACTCAAACGAGAGTGTTGTCGGATCGGAATACTTCAGCGAACCTTGGTGCTGCACGAGAGCGCTAATCGTCGCCTGCTGCTCTGCTCCCTTCCAGTGCGACAAGCAGGCAGCGAGCACTTCCTGGGGATCTTGGGTCGGGTCAGCAGACATCGCGGTTTGCCAACCCGCGACCACCAGATCGTTCACCATCTGCGCGGTGGCCCCCTTGAGGTTCACCAGCTTTCCGGAGCCAATGGCATTGAACCCCTGAGCTGTCCCGTAGAACACGTACGGATGGGTCGAGGCCATGACGGGAGTCTTGAGCCCCGGAATGATTTCCGCCACTGTGACTTGGTTGTTCTTCAGCTTGAGGCCATACAACGTGTTGAATGTCGCCAGCGGATGCGCCCCGTAGACGACGATGGGGACCGTAAAGTGCGGATGTTTGGGAGATGGATTCAGCAGCAGGCAGACTTGGGACTTCTGGTAGTCGTGGAAACGCTGAATCGGGATGACACCCCATTTCGGGTCAATCCCCGGCCCCTTCTTGGAGCCTTGATCGTCCTCGGCCCCGATTGGCGTGGCGTCCATCACTGTATTGAATAGCGGCAGATCGCTGACCACGACGCCGTTGGCTGACAACAACTCCGAACAACGCACCGGAACCGGGTCGTCGAGATAGTCCTGATTCGTCTCCAGCAGGCGGATCGGCGGATAATGAAAGAAGAGCAATGCCTTCTGGTTCAACATCGCCATGCCGTGCGGCAGGAAGAATCGCCAGGGGTTGTAGGGCGGCTGTCCGGGCTTCGGCTTGTCGGGGCTGGGATCCCACGTCCCGGACTTCTGGAGCTGGGGCACCACATTGGTCAGCGCCTGTTCTCCATTCAGAAGAAATTGCAACAGCCGGGTGGAGTACTGCTGAAGTTGCTTCTGGAGTGCAGCGGGACCATCGAGTTGGAGTTGGACTCCCTGCACTCCGACGCTCACGTTGCAACGGGCTCCCTGCGACAGAAGACCATCCCGGCCCAGCGTCATTTCAAACCAATGCTGAACTGTCTGTGCCAGAGTCCAGCCCAGGGTCGGCGAGTTCGGATACGAATACAACGCGGAGACACGCTGCTCCGAACCCAGCGGAATCGTGACACTCATGTAGCTATTCCAGGAGATGACATGGAAGGGACAAACACGCTACGGACACGTTAACTGAGTGAGCGACCGCATGCCAACGAATTCCCGCTTGAGAACACACCTGTTGCCGGGGATCCAGTGGCTCAGATTGAATCAGACTCTGCACTGCTGATATAAGTCATCGTCTCGCGAGAAGCTCCTGCATGTCCTCGATGAGAACAATGGATGCGCTCGGGTTCCGTGAAAGGGCAATCATGGCACAGCAGTTTTTTCGGCAGGTGGATGGGCAGAAGATCGGACCATTGTCGGCGAAAGCCATCCTGGATCTGGCGAAACGTGGCGAAATACAGTCGGACGAACAGCTCTTCTGCGAGCAGACCATGAATTGGTTGTCCGCCGGTAAAATCCAAGGGTTGGTGTTTGGACCGCCCCCGGGAGCTGGACCCCCACGCCAGCCTTTTTCGCCACTGCCGGGGGCACCCGCTGCTTCCGAAGACGTATTTCTGCCTGATCCCGCCGTACCGAAGGAGGTGCCCAGACTCGCGACTCGGGGATCTCATCCGGAATTGCCGGTCTCTCCCATGTGGAGCCCGGAGTCGGAAGCCTCCCTGACCTCCGTGGGAACTGAATCGACGACAGGCAACGCCAAGCCTCCGCAATGGGGACTCATCATCGGAGCTGTTGTCGCGTGCATGTTGATTTTAGGTGTGTTGGCGGTTGGAGCCTATGTCTTCACTCGTGAAGATCGGTCGGCGACGGAACTGGAACGACTGGCCAAGATTGAGGACGAGTTAAAAGCCGAACGCGAGAGGCTGCGAACAGAGATCGACAAGCTCAAAAGCGAAGTCCAGAGATTGGAAAAGAATCGGGATGGACTGCAGCAGGACACAAACTCCCTCGAACAGTCCAAAGAGCAGTTGGAATCTGAGATCGAGAAGCTGACCACCAAACGGCAGATTCTGGACCGTTGGAAGGGCGTGGATCTCGTCCTGATGAACTCGAAGCAGCAAGCGGTGGGTTTGCAGAAGAAGGGGGAGGCGTTCGTTGTCTTTGATAAACAAGAAGGCGAATTGGCTGAAGCTGTCTTGTCCGCCAGCCGTAATCTGCACATTCCCCGCACGTCAGAGGATTCGCAATTAGCGAAGGATGTGTTCCAGTTGGCTGAGTTGGCCAAAATGTTTTGGATATTATATTCCGCCAACAGAAAAAGCCACATTATTATGGTCACCAAATCGAGATTTTGAAAAAGGTCAAGTCATTATTGTAAACGAAAAATTACTCGTTGC
>JANOKO010000954.1:0-1048 GCA_031419335.1 Planctomycetota bacterium | reverse complement strand
CACAAACTGCGGAGCCAATCGCAACAGACGATCCCGCTCATGGAGCGACTCCGCGACCAGCTGGAAGTCCCCGTATTCCAGATACCGCAGCCCCCCATGAATCAGCCGCGAAGACTTGGCCGTCGCCCCAAACGCGATGTCATTGGTATCCACCAACCACACCGGCACCCCGTTGAGCACCAGTTCTCGCACCACGCAGATGCCATTGATGCCGACTCCGAGGATCAGAACCGGGGCAGGGAAGTCGGACATGGCGGGGCCTCCTAGGTTCGACGGGACGCCCGCATCGTAGGAGGTTCAGCGTTCACGGGCGACCGCTGAGGAGGAAGCCGGACCGATCTATCGAGTGGCATTCCTTCTGTGCCGCGAAAGCGCCAACCGCAAGTAGCCGTGGGCGCCGACGGCGCAGCCGCCAGCCCACGGAACTCCCAAAACTCCTCTTGGTCGATTCTCGGAAAGCCGATATCTTCCGCCGCGTGAGTCCCCCACTTCCCAGGGGTTCGTTCGCAGCTGTCCTCGTCTCGGTCATTCCCCGTGAAGCGGTCGCTTGGAACATTGCTGATCGTCTCGCTTGTCTTCCTGGCTCAGTCGGGTTGTATGAGCCGTCGGATCACCGTGCGCACGCATCCTCCCGGTGCCCTTGTGGAGATGAATGGCGAGCGGATTGGTCTTTCGCCAGCTTCGAAGAACTTCACCTACTACGGTGACAACGAGTTCAAGCTCTCGCTCCCTGGATACGAAACAGTCGTTGTCCAACAACCGACGAAGGCCCCCTGGTACCAGGTTCCGCCGCTCGACTTCATCACCGACAACTTCTTGCCGTTCCGAGTCCGCGATCACCGCGAGTACACCTATGCGCTGACCCCTCGGAACCCGCTGGAAGAACTCGATGAGCAGGGGCTCCGCAGCCGGGGCGAGAATTTCCGGTCGCAGTCACAGAACGGGCCCGTGACACCGTAGAGACGAGGCCGGATGGACGGCTCGTGACACTTCGCGAGGTCCGGAGTGATTCGTAGCTGCCTCTCGCCAGAGAGTGGGCGCTCGCGCC
>JANOKO010000953.1:0-4164 GCA_031419335.1 Planctomycetota bacterium | reverse complement strand
CTGATGATTTCGCATTCATCAAACGCCCGGATAACAGCCTCTTCCACCTCACGAAGCATCTCTCCATAACAGACCACGGTGACATCGGGAATTCCTTCCGGACGGATGCGAACGGTCGGAAAGCATTCACTGCTGAACTCCAGAGAGAAGCCCTGTGGCATCTCGGCCTGCACGCGCTGTCCGTACAGCACCTTGTTTTCGATGACCAGCGTCGGGCCATCAATGGTCTTCATCAACTGATCGTAGAGCAGCCCTGGATCGAACCGATGGTTCGTGGCCAAAACCTGTAAATCGGGCAGACCAAGAAAGTGCTTCTCCAGGGATTGACTATGGGTCGGGCCATACCCACGTCTCCCCCCCATAGGCGTCCGCACGATCAGCGGGACTCGCACCTGATCGTTGTACATGAAGCGGAACTTCGAGGCATGGTTGATCAGTTGATCCGAGGCCAGTGTCAGAAAGTCGCCGAACATGATCTCACACACGGGGATCATTCCCGCAAGTGCCAGCCCGTTGCCCATGCCGACGATCTGTGACTCGCCGATCGGCATATTGCGGACTCGGCCCGGAAACTGGGTGCTGAGTCCCTGGGTCGCCTTAAAGGCCCCGCCATAGGGGGACTCGATGTCCTCACCCAGCAACACGACACGTTCGTCGTTCGCAAGCGCTCGCTCCAGCGACTGGCGAATCAACGCCACGCCCCGCTCCGGAGTGACCGGAGGTGCGGGCATCCAATGGACAGCCTGCATCCCCGGGGTGTCTGTCGCCGTGGAGGGAAGTCTCGACTGCGGCGAATCCTCGGCCGCAGCGACTGCCGAGTCCAATCGCGCTTGAATCACGGCTGAGAATCGGGCTGCGATGTCGGGAAACTTCTGCGTGAATCGATGCAGCGGATCCCGCTCGCGGTAGTGCGAGATCTCCACGGGATCTCGATCATCATCACCTTTCGAGTGGGCCATCAAGCGGTATGTGTCGATTTGCAGAAAGACAGGACCGTCCTGATTACGAATCCGAGCGACGCAGGATTCCACGACGGATAGCAGCAATTCCGGATGCCATGTGTCTGACCGATACGCGGGAACATCAAAGGCTTCGGCTCGTGCGCAGATGTCTCCCGCCAGCGTTTCGTGCTGCGCTGTACTCTGCGAATACAAGTTGTTTTCCAACACGATCAACAGCGGCAGCTTCCACTTCGATGCCACGTTGAGCGTCTCATAAACCGCCCCTTCACCGAGTGTCCCGTCTCCCACAAAGACCACCGAAATGTTATCTGTGCCTCGCAATTTGTGCGCCAATGCCAGTCCAGCGGAGACGGGAACGATACCTCCCTGAATCCCGTTGCTGAAGAACCCGTCCCGGCACAAGTGCTGGCTGCCTCCGCGCCCTCCACAGACCCCGGACTGCTTGCCCATCACTTCCGCAATCAGACCCTCGACATCATCGGTCCGGGCCAAAAAATGTCCGTGACAGCGGTGGTTGCTGAAGACGGTATCTCCGGGTTGCAAATGCTCCGCGACCGCGACACCGGTCCACTCCTGTCCAATACAAGTATGCACCGTCCCGTGCAGCTTCCCCAGAGAAAACAGTTCCAGCAAACGTTCCTCGACCGCGCGAATCAACAGGGCGCGGGAGTACAGTTGCGTCATCCGCTCGGAGAGTGGTGGCAAATGTTCAGTTTCGGGAAGGGCAAATGCACGCAAAATCGGCCCACAAGGTACAGTTTCAGGAGACACTTCCAAGTCAGGTAGCATAGATCACAACCGGATGTGAAACATCTGTCAAGACACGGTTCGCAAGCTCATCAATTCCGTAGAGGATTGTGAGCTGCTGGTTCGCATGGGAAACCTCTACCGATCGCATGGGATCGTGAGAAAAGTACACCCACCAATCACAACCCCTCAGTCTGAGTCACCAAAGCCTTGGACTTGAAACCTGTTCCGGCAAATTCACACTGTGTGACAACCCGTGTATTCCGGAGTCACTCTGCGTTGAGTGGCGAAAATCGCCGCACGATCTCCCGCGCTGACCGCAGGCCATCCACCGCTGCGCTCACGATCCCACCAGCGTACCCGGCTCCCTCACCGACGGGGTACAGGCCCGCAAAGCCCGGTGTCTCGCGCGTCACGAGGTCGCGGTCGATTCGCACCGGGGAGCTGCCGCGCATCTCGGGGCCGACGACGGTGGCGTTCTTGAGGAACTCGCCTCGCCAGCGGCGGTCCATCGCCGGGAGGCCATCGCGGATCGCCCGCGCGATCACCGGGGGGAGAACTTGCCGCAGGTCCGCCGAGACGGTCCCCCGCTCGTACGAACTCGGTAGCTTCTCCCCGATGCGGGTCGACTTCTCGGCCACGAAGTCCTTGGCCCACATGATCGGGGCCTTGTAGTCACGCCCGGACAACTCAAACGCGGCGGCCTCATAGCGCCGCTGGACCTCGACCCCGGCCAGCGGATGTGAACTGCCGAACTCTTCCGGGTTGAGAGTGACCATGAGTCCGCTGTTGGCGAACGGTGTGTCGTGCCTTGAGTTGCTCATGCCGTTCGAGCAGAACAAGTTCGGCTCGGAGATGCTGGGGATCACGATCCCTCCGGCACACATGCAGAACGAGTACAAGTCCCGCTCGCCGTTGGCGACCAGGCTGTAGTCGGCGGCTCCGAGGATGTCGAGGTACGAGTCGCGTCCGTACTTCCACTGATTGACCTGCTCTTGCGGCTGCTCGATGCGGAGGCCGAGTTGGAATGCCTTCTGCTGGAGAGGCAACCCCAACTCGTGCAGCATCGCGTACGAGTCGCGAGCACTGTGTCCGATGCCGAGCAGCACATGCCGCGTCGCGATGTACCCGCTGGAGGTCTCGATCCCCCGCAGCTCTCCATCGACGACATCCAGCCCCTCCATCCGGCAGTGGAACTTGTACTCGCCGCCGAGCCGCTCGATCTCGCGGCGGTAGTTGCGGCAGATCAGTGGTAGCTTGTTGCTGCCCAGATGCGGCTTGTATTCATAGACCAGCGACTCGCGCCCGCCGCAGATTACGAACGACCTTAGCACCCACTCGAAGTCGGCCCCCGACATACGGCAAGTCAGCTTGCCGTCCGAGAAGCAGCCCGCTCCACCTTCGCCAAAGAGGTAGTTGTTCTCGACATCGTGAACGCCGCCAGAATCGAACGTGCGAATCGCGGGAACCCGCTCCTTGACGGCGGCTCCCCGCTCGATGAGCAACGGACGGTATCCCTTGAGTGCGAGATAGTACCCCGCGAGAAGTCCAGCTGGGCCGGTGCCGACGACGACGGGTCGCTGTTCTAACGGAAAAGTTCCTGGCGAAGGATCGTCGAACACCTCGGGCTGGAAGACCTGCACATCGTGGTCGTTCTTCCAGCGTCGGAGGGCATCCGCTTCGTCCGTCAACTCGACCATCACTGAATAGACGAACAACAGCTCCGTGCGCTTGCGAGCATCCAAACTCTTCCGCAGGATCTGCAACCGCTGCACAGCCTCGGGAGGCAATTTGAGCCTCCGCGCGATCACCGATGGCAGAGACAGTTCCGACTCTTCGACCGGGAGACGCAGATTGGTGATGCGAACGGACATCGGCAGCTAAGCAAGGTGATGGTGTGCAATCAGCAGAGAAGTGTATCACTGAACCAGACCGAGAGACATGGGCCAACCGTTGAAGTCCAGCAACGTGTACGACCAGTTTTTAGGGCGATGGTCAATCTCAGGCGGACATGAGGTTCCAGAATGTCTTGCACTCGCCGTTCTGATTTCGGTCCGATCCGCACACCACCACTTTCGAGAACTTGGCGGGCGGTCCGTGCCTTGCAGTGACATGCCCGAGATAGCTCTCTGGCTGCTTGGCGGTCTCACGAAGAACCAACGAAATCTCACAGCAGAGATTCAACGCAGAGGGATTCAAGATTCGCATAGGATTCATCCGCAGCCGTTTCCTCTCCCTTGCCTGGCCTTTGCCCGCTGTCCTCTGCGAAACCCTGCGCCCTCTGCGGTGCCACATTGCAATTTGCGGTCCAGTCGTCATAGGCATTGGCCAGACGACCTGCCTTCGTACCACTCACGTCTGAAATATGCATACACCGAGCAAATGTCTGATGGCCTGGAACCTCTCTGCGCCCCGATATGGGTTGCTCACCCGCTCGCGACGAGAAGACCCCTCT
>JANOKO010000952.1:0-5770 GCA_031419335.1 Planctomycetota bacterium | reverse complement strand
CGGAGCGGACTTTTTCTCAGCTGGCTTTTTGACAACGGCGGTGACATGAGCCACGGAGGGCTTGGCCGGGGCGACCGCTTTCGCAGGGGCAGCTTTGGCGGGCGGCACCTTCAGGGAAGGGGCTTTCACCGGAGCAGATTTCGTGGGAGCAGAGACATGGGGAGCCTGAGCCGGTTCTGGCCGTGCAGGCTTCTTGGCAGCGATCTTGGCTTGTTCTTCCCGCTCCAACTCAGCTTTCGCCTTGGGAGACGGACCAGGGGGCGTCTTGGGGGTATGTCCGCTCAAGACTTCGGCCAAACGTTGCAGCACGGTCGTTCCGTCCGGCCCTTCACCAAGAGCCTGATTGGCAGTCAACCGGAGTTTACCTTTGAACTGGTGATCGCACGCCAGACAACGCACGAGATGGCAGAACAGTTGCGAGTCGGCTTTGCGGACAATGTGCTTCAGATCTTCGGCTGCGGCATCGATCGTCGCTTGTGGCTCGATGACCCCCAGGAAAGCCAATAAGTCGCGAGATTTGTCATCGAGCGGAATCGCATGCGCCCCCAGGCTGTGCTGCACCAGAAACAGCTTCATAAAAGGGGTGGAGTGCTTGAATTTCGTCAAGTGCTTCTCGACCTGCTCGACGGGCTTCCGTTTAAGTTCCTCCAGATCGAACCGGTAGAACTTCTCAAACGTGTGTTGCAGGATCTCACGAATGCGGAGGGCTGGCCATCCGGCATTCGGCAGGGGATGGAGTGCTTCCTCGATCTCGGTAATCGTACTGACACGGATCTCGTTGAGGTCGTGGAATGATTTCATCAGATTATCAAAAGCCGCGTTGGCTTCCGGCTGAGTCGCGTCTTCCAGGATGGCCGCAAACAGCAATGTTTCCAGCAGTGTGCGCGAGTGCTTCGGAACCGCTGATTTGTACCGCTTTTTTAGGGCAGTCATCAGGTTCTGCACGATGGTTTGTCGGTCGTGGGTTTTGAGTTTCTTGACGTTCGACATCCGGCTGATTCCGTGCTGGCAACTCGTGTCGAGTCGCGGGGTCGTGCTGAGGGGGCCAACGAACGGCTTGTGCCGCCCGTCAGAAACTCCCACTAGGATTCGATCGAAGGAGGAGGAGTGAGTGACTCCACTTCCATCACTGTGCTGACATCGTCTGCCTGTTCATCATCGGACTCCACGTCCTCCTGGTGGGTCACAGGGCTGATCGAGTCCGAAGAATGATCGGCGATTCGGGCAGCGTCTTCCACATCGAGCTTCCGCAAAAGTCGACTGGCTTCAATGCTCTTTTTCACCCCCTGGTCGAGGATGAATGTCAGTACCGGAGTGAAGCGGAGGTCAAGAGCTTCGGCAATTTTCGATTGCAGAAACCCGCGGGCCGCATCGAGCCCCTTCATGGTCAGCCGTTGCGTCTTCTCATCACCCAGGACAGAGACATAGATTTTGGAGGTCCGTAGATCGAATGGAGTCTCCACGCGAAGGATGGTCACATGTTGCACACGCGGGTCGCGCAACCCGAACAGGATCGCCGTACTGACGACCTGGCGAATGGCTTCTGCGACCTTTTCTGTTCGACGTGTGTTCATCAATCGCTACGTGTCGGGAGTGTATGTCCAGGTTCGGAGAAAACAGGTTCCACGGGAGATCCCCTCTGGGACCGAGACCGTGCCACTATTCGTCGAGTGTCCGCTTGCGTTCTTCAATCCGGAAGCATTCGAGCAGATCGCCTTCTTTGACATCGTTGAAACCGTCCAGTCGGATGCCGCACTCCAGGCCCTCGCGGACCTCGCGCACGTCTTCCTTCTCGCGTCTCAAGGACGCAATGCCATAGTGGTTCAACACCTTCTGCTCACGAATCACGTTGACGCGGGAGGACCGTTCGATCAAGCCGCTGAGCACGCGACATCCGGCGATGACACCCGCCTTGGAGATGGAAAACGTCCGCAGCACAATAGCTCGTCCCGTTTGGACTGAGATGACCTCGGGGGAGAGCAGCCCTTCGAGGGCGTTGCGGATGTCGTCGGCGACGTTGTAGATGATCGAGTAACGACGAACCTGAACGCCCTCCTGGGAGGCCAAGTTCACGGCGTTGTCATCCGGAATCACGTGGAAGGCGATGATGATGGCCCCCGATGATGAGGCCAGATAGACATCGCTCTCGTTGACTCCTCCCACAGCCTGGTGGAGGACTCGAATGCGGACTTCCGGGTGATCGAACTTGTTGAGTTCGAAGCGAATCGCCTCGATCGATCCTTGCGTATCCGCCTTGATGATGAGGGGCAATTCGCTGAGCGTTCCGTCCCGCTCGGCAAAGAATTGCTCAAGAGACTTCGGCCCTCCCCGGCTGGAGAGCATGTCGAAGCGTCCTTTCTGAATGCGTTCTTCCGCGACTTGCACGGCGAGATCCAGATCGTCCACGGCGAAAAAGTGATACCCGGTGCCCGGCACATCGCTCAGACCAGCCACTTTGACCGGGGTCGAGGGACCGGCCTCGCGAACCTCTTGCCCCTGGTCGTTATACATCGCCCGAACGCGGCCATAGGCCGACCCGCACAACAGAGTGTCGCCGATTTTCAAGGTGCCGCGGCGCACCATACACCACGCCATCGGACCGCGTCCCTCGTCCCGGAACGATTCCAGGCAGACTCCGTCCGCCGGGATGTCCACAGGAGCTTTGTAGGCGTTGAGTTCCGCAGTCAACAGCAGAGTTTCGAGCAGATTGTCCACACCGGTACCGACAAGGCCCGAGATCCGGATGACTTCCGTATCGCCGCCCCACTCGGTCGGATAGAGCCCCTGCTGGGACAGCTCTGTCAAGACCTTCTGCTCGTTGATTCCAGGCAAGTCGATTTTATTGAGAGCCACGACAATGGGGACACCTGCGGCACGAGCATGCGCGATGCACTCGATCGTTTGCGGCATGATGCCGTCGTTCGCAGCCACGACCAACACCACGATGTCCGTGACATTCGATCCCCGTGCCCGCATGGCACTGAATGCCGCATGCCCGGGTGTATCCACGAAGGTCAACTTCTTACCATGATGTACGACTTGATAAGCAGCGATGTGCTGGGTGATGCCACCTGCTTCACCTGCGGCCACGTTGCTCTTGCGAATCGTGTCGACCAGCGTGGTCTTGCCGTGGTCGACATGTCCCAGGATCGTAATGATTGGTGCGCGATCGACCAGGGGGACGCCGAAGTCATCATCGGGTCGGTCCAGCCACGCCTGGAGTTCCGTTTCGACATCGTCCTCGCGCACAAACTTCAGGTCGATCCCGAGTTCCATGCCGATTTCAAGTGCGAGCTCTTCGTCGACAGTGTCATTGATCGTCAGCATCTTGCCGGACTTCATGGCCAGCCCCATCAGCTTGCTGACCGGTCGCCCCAGCAGTTCGCTGAATCCGCGCATGGTGATCGGCAACGCGACGGTGGCTTCCGTCTTCAGCTCCGATCCCGCCGCCTTGCGGTTGCGCTTTTGCCGAATGATTTCCTGAGCATCGAGATCGTCAGAGCCTCGCGATTTTGTGCGCTTCTGTCGGCGAGCTTCGCGGATTTCCTCCATCCCGCCAATCGAAGTTTTTCCCTTGCGGGCCTCCTCGACGGAGAGTGGAAGTGGATCACCGGGCTTACGTTTGACGCCCGCTTCCTTATTCTTCCGCATAATGTCGGCAATTTTTCCCTTGCCGGTATCGCGGATCATCTCGCCGGTCAACTTCAAGTCCGGCTTTTGCACAGGGCCGTCCGCCTTGGTCGGCAGAGGAGCCTTGAACGTTGGCAGAGCCATCGCAGGCAGAGCGGGGCCTTTTTTTCCGCCCTTGTCCCGGTCACGTGCGATCGGCGGGGCGGGAGTGCGGGATTGTTGATTGGGCCGGGGGGCCATATCGCGGACAGAACCAACAGGGCGCATCTCCCGAAGAGGAGACGCCTGCTCCGGGCGGGACATGGGTGTGATGCGAGCTTTATGGGCCGGGACAGTGACTGTCTGTTCCGCCGGAGCGATCAGGACTGCCTCCGTGTCTTCCGCAGCAGAGGGGGCTTCTGCTTCCGGAGCAATTTGAGCTTCGACCTGGTCATTCGGAGCCAGTTGATCCGGGTTCGGCCCAGACTCGACTTGCACCGGCTCGCTGGCGTCTGCGTGGACGACAGTACTGGGTGGAGGTGCGAGATTCGGGGAAACAAGTTCCGCGATTTCCGGCTCTAAGTCCTCCTCGATCTCATCCGAGCGACGCGACTTTGTGATCGCGGGCAGCTTGCGAATCGGCTTGTCTTTGACCCGCTCGGGAACTGGCTCGCGGGGGGGCGTAGAAGCCTCAGCCGCCTTGGCGGACCCCGCTGGCTTGCGTGACTTGAGATGTGCGAGAACCATGTCCCGCTCTTCAGGGGAAATGCTCGCCAGCGGTGAACTCTTGACGTTCAAACCCACCTCGGTGCAAGCCTGGATCAGGATCTTGCTATCGATGTCGAGTTCTTTCGCCAAAGCGAAGATCCGGATCTTCAATCGATACTCCTCGTCGACGTGACGGACAATCACTGGGAGACCCGCAGGCGAGTCGATGGATCGTGGACGGACTCCTGCCTGCATTCAGGAGCCAGTTGGCAGGTCAGCCAACTCCGGGTACGGGCGTCGAGGACTGTCGAGTCCGCGACGAGTAGCCCGTGATTCTGTACTTGAGATTCGGCAGACTCTGGACGAGTCTGCCAGTGAGCTGGGTCTTGGAAACCGCCCCCCAGCCCGAGTGTTGTCCGTCGTCGACTGCTACCCTTCCCCTGGTTCTGGTTCACTGGAGGTCACCATCTCGGAGACCTCTTCAGTCGGAGCCGTCGCAGCTTCTGACTCTGCGCTGGGCTCCTCGGCTGCTGTTTCTTCGGCTGCTGTTTCTTCGGCTGCTGGAACTACGGCTGCTGGAGCTGGAGCTTCGGCAGCCACGGTCGCTGCAATCGTCCGCCGCGCCGAGGGCTTTTTATCGCCTGGTTTCCCGTTGAGGTCACGATCGGCTTTTTCAGCGGCCTTGCGAACCTTGGCCTCTTCTTCTTCCCGCTCCGCTTCCACTTCGGCCTGCGCCACAATCGAGTCGCACTCCTCCGGGGACAGCCCACTCAATTCCTGCAGATGATCTGGCTCAATAACCGACAGGTCTTCGAAGCTGAAGAATCCCTGAGACACGAGTGACTCGGACAGATCTTCCGTCAGTTGAGGAATCGAGGAGAACGCCTGCACCGAGCGGTCGAGTTGTTGGTCCAACTCTTCGCGGGTCATCACATCGATATCCCAGCCGACCAACTTGGACGCCAATCGCACATTCTGTCCCATTTTGCCGATGGCCAGCGACAACTGGTCTTCGCGGACCAAGACGATCACCTTTCCCAGCATGGGGCACATGATCACGTCTTCGACTTCGGCAGGCTGGAGGGCATTCGGAATCAGGACGGGGAGCGAATCGTTCCAGCGAACGATGTCGATGCGCTCACCATCCAGTTCCTCGATGATCGTCTTAATGCGCGAACCACGAACTCCGACACAGGCCCCGACGGGGTCGATGCTGTTGTCGAAGCAGGAGACCGCCACTTTGGACCGATAGCCTGCCTCGCGTGACAGCGACCGGACTTCGATGATGCGTTCGGTGACCTCGGGGATCTCGACTTCGAACAGTCGGCGGACGAGATCGGGGTGCTTACGGGACAGCACGACCTTGATGCGAGTTCCTTGTTTTCGGACTTCCAGGATAATGGCCCGGACGCGGTCGCCCACCTTGTGGGATTCGCCGGGAATCTGCTCACTG
>JANOKO010000951.1:0-5271 GCA_031419335.1 Planctomycetota bacterium | reverse complement strand
CCCCAACCATTGAACAGCCGCAAACAACCCAGCGGGACGGTGTTCCTGGTCCGGGCTGGGGAGACCGACAAGTTCTGGATGTTCGCCGAGACGGGCCACCTGATCATTGGTCAGTTGTCGACCAAGGGGTACAAGGAGTTGTCGCGGATGCAGATCATCAAACCGACGAACACTGCCTTTGGCCGTGACGTTGTCTGGTGTGCTCCCGCTTTCGCGAACCGGCGGGTGTACGTCCGGAATGACAAGGAACTCGTGTGCGTCGATTTGGCGAAGTGATGTCGAGGTCATTCCGAGAGTCTGGTGCCACACAGAGGGCTGTTCGCTGGTTCCCGTGCGTCCTATGCTTTCAGGTCATTCCGTTCTGAAGTCTTGATTCCCCCGTTCCAGGTGACTGTTGTGTCTGCGTCCGAACTCACACTCCCCGAGGACAGCTCCCCGGATGTGCTCACGCCTGCGCGGGTGGCCAAGGGGCGTATATTTTTGGGGCTGCTCCTCCTGCTGGTGCTGATCCCGGTCGGCTACGGGGCGCGTGATGGCTGGCTGTGGTATCGGACTCGCAGTTTCCGAGTCGGATGCGAAACGTCTCGCGGCCAGAAAGACTGGAGGTCAGAACGGACCATCGCGGAACGCTGGGTGGCTTGGGATCCCGAAACGGATCGCGGCTGGTGGTACGCAGCCGAAGCCGCCCAGAATCTCAATGACCTGCCGGGGATGGCTCGGTATTTGGGAAGCGTTCCGCGTTCCGATCCGAAGGCACTGCTGGCGTATGTCGAGAAAGTGAACCTCGAATGGACCGCCTTGAATAAACCTCTCGACGCGGTCAAAACGAGTGAACTCATCCTGTCGATCGACCCCGAGGTGGTCGAGGTCCACTCCCGCCTGATTTCGTTTTATGCCATGAGCCTGCAGCGGGTCCAACTGCTGAAAGCAATTCGCCATGCGATGCAACATCACTCCGAATCGCGTGAAGTGTTTGTCTATTTTATTTTGGCCGATCTGTTGTCGTTCACGAACGGTGCGGATCTCAATAGCCGGTGGCTGGCCTCATCCCCGGACGAACCCCGATTCAAGGTCGGGCTGGGAGTGCATACCGCCATGAGCTTCGCCATGAACGTGGACACGTCACGGACCGAAGAGACCGTGGAATTGGACCGCGAAGCCGGTCGGCAGTTGGAGTTCTTTCTCAAAGAACTCCCCTCGGACCCGATCTTGCTCACGCACATGATGCACCGCGCCTACCAAGCGGGTGATGCGGCGCGTGTGGGTGAGTTGTTGCAAAAGGTGGGGGCGGAAGCCGTCGAGGACCATATGATCTGGGTTTATCGAGCGTGGTATCACACAGCTTTCAATGAGTTCGAACCCGCGGAACAAGCGATCCGAGAGGCCCTGCGGCTGCACCCGGTCAGTCCGCTGGCACATCATGAATACGCCAATCTGCTTCGTAAACAGGGGCGCATTGATGCGGCGACGGCAGAGCAAAAATTGGCCGGAACGGGGCGAGAATTGCGAACCCGTTTGCTGCATATTCCCCGGGCAGATGCTGTCGAGGCTGATGTCCTGGTTCCGATCGCCCGGTATCTCAAAGAATGTGGGGATCTCACTGCTTACAACGCCTTGCAGGACAAGCTGCGGGATTTTGGGTTTTCGGCGGAAGCGGAAGGAGTGCCTCCTTCACCGTGAGTCGTTTCCCCGTCTTTTCTCGCTGGGTGATCGCAGCGTGTGTGGTGTTGGCATCGCTGACGGCTGGGGCCCTGTGGGTCCAGCGACAGTTGCGGCTTTCCGAATTTCCGGGCCAATGCAATGCGGCAGCCAACATTCAGGCCTGGGACGAACTCGAACAGCACGCCCACACCTGGCTGCAAACCGACGCGAAAGCGGGCATCGCCTGGTTTTGGTTGGGCGAGGCCCAGCGCGGGCAGCAAAAGTTTGAAGAGTCGTTTGAATCGTTTGGCCACGTCCCATTACGGGGACCACGCGGAATCGATGCCGCCACAGCCCGGCTGGAGATCCAATTCCACGTCTTCCACCAGCCGGTGGAAGCGCTCCGCATCGCGGATGAGATCTTGGCCGTTGAGCCCGCACACGCTGACGCAAGACGGAATCGCATCTACTTTGACGAGTTGACGATGCAGCGTACTCAAATGCTTCAAGAGATTCCCAAGATCATCGACAGCGGGGGCGATCTTCCCGACCATTATCTGTATCTCATGAATCTGGAAGACCTCTGGCTGATGGATGGACAAGAGATCCTCGAAAAATGGGTCTCGAAGTCTCCTGATTCCGTCCTCTTGCGGGCCAGCTTGCTCGTCCAACAGGCCAAGCGCGCCCGAGCCACCACGCTGACCACCCCTGGACCGCAGTCAGAGGCCGCCTATCAAGCCGTGCTGACACAGCTCGCCGGTCAATCGCTGGCGGTTCACCAGATCCCGTCAGTCCTGGAGTTTCTGATCCTGCGAGCTGTCGACCAAGGCCAAGTCGAGGAGGTGGGCCGCTTGCTGTCCCAAGTGTCCGACGAATCGGCCCAGGATCCAGGGTTTTGGAGGCACCGAGGCTGGTACGCCCAGCAAACAGGTGACGTGGCGGAAGCGGAACGCTCTTACCAGGAAGCCATCCGCCTGCACCCCCTGGGTTACCAGACCCGCCATGCTTATGCCCAACTCCTGCGGTCGCAAGGGCGTACGGCAGAAGCTGGCAAACAGCAAGTTCTGGCAGCTCGCGGGACAGCACTGGTGGACGAGATCCGCAAATTGCCTCACTTGAAGGATGCACCCCATGCGCTACTCCGCGAGATCGCCCGACTGGCGGGGGACTGTGGAGCATGGTCAGTGTCCAATGGCATCCACCGTCACCAGAATCCGAACGTGCGTTGAAAAGTTTGCAATTTTCTCACGCTCCTCTTCACAGATGTCGAACAATGGGGTACTATCCTAGATGGTTTTGTACCTTCTTCGTGTGTTCTTCTGGATGTCGGCGATGAAACTGATGGCTCTGGTGTGCAGTGCAGCCTTGGTTTGTGTCTGTGCGGGATGCGGGGACGGGGGGCCTGCCCTCCAGGCAGTCAAGGGAACTCTGACGCAGGGTGATAAGCCCCTGGCTGGGATTTCCGTGACATTTACACCAGAGAAGGGCCCTTCTTCCGGTGGCCTGACGAACTCTGAGGGCAAGTTCGTGTTGCTCTCCGGGAGCGGCAAAAAGGGAGCCATCGCCGGGAAGCATAAGGTGGTTCTCTCCGGAGGTGAAAAAGCAGCGACAGCGGGATTGTCGGGAGATGACCCGCAGAAGCTGTATCAGCAGCGGAATGACTCCATGAAGGGCGGGAAGAAGGGGGCACCAGCTGCGTCCAAGGAAAAACCACCCTACCCGCCTGAGTACGCCGACGCTCAGAAATCTCCTTTGAATTACGAAGTCAAGGAAGGCTCCAACGACTTTGACATTGCGATTCCCTAATGTTTAGGGAATCGAGTTCTGAGTGTTCTTTCGCAAGAAGAGGATTTGATGCCGCGTTCCAATTCGTCATTTCGACGAGCGTTCACATTGATCGAATTGCTGGTGGTCATCGCCATCATCGCCGTTCTGATCGCGCTGCTGCTGCCTGCCGTGCAGCAGGCTCGCGAGGCTGCGCGTCGCAGCCAATGTAAAAACAATCTGAAGCAGCTGGGGTTGGCGTGCCACAACTACCACGACACGTTTAACCGGTTCCCGATGAACTGGTTCAACGGAGACTACCTGGGACAAGACGGTGGTGACCCCACCAATCCCCGCTATCCCAGCGGATCGTGGCCCTGGACCGTGATGGCGATGCCATACATGGATCAGGCACCACTCTACAACCAGATTTCGACCTACTTCGCCACTGCGGTCGCACCCGCGGGGCAAGTGAACTCGGCCGGAATGTGTTCGACGGTGTCCACGGGCGGGATTCCTTCCCCCCGCACACTGGCACAGCGGCCCATCGATGTCTTTACCTGCCCGTCCAACGATCAGTTGACCTCGCGTCGAGACTCGACGATCGAAATGGATAACGGAGCGGGATGGGGTGGTTCGTCTTACGGAAATGCGGGCGGTCTCGACTACGTCGGGAACCTGGGGCATGTCTGGAGTGGTTGGAAAGATCGTGGACAGGTGCCCGATTTCCCTGGCACTCACTTCGTTCGTGGTCAGCCCGGAACGCCGTGGATCAGCGAGCGGTGGAGCAACGACAACGGAAACATCAACGGAATCTTCTTCTATAAGGGTTCCGTGGGGATCAACCAAGTCGTCGACGGCACATCCAACACCATCCTGATCTTCGAGAACATGCACTGGCGCGGACCAACCCTGCCCGCACCCAACACGTTCTTCAACTACAACTATCATCCTCTGGCCTGCTGGGCGAGTCCTCTCGCCGCGATTGACCCCTTGCGCGCTCCGATCAACAATCGGAACGTCGCTTGGCACGCCATCCAGAATGGTCCCGGAGACTGGAGTCCGCAAAGCAGTGCGGGTGCCAGCAGCCGACATGTGGGTGGTGCGCAATTCCTGCTGTGTGACGGATCGGTCCGTTTCATCAGCGAGAACATCGATCACACAACCCGCTACCGGTTGGCCGTCCGCAACGATGGTCAGGTGGTCGGCGAGTTCTAACGAACTCGGATGATCCTTGGCGTGGCAGATCATGGTCTCCGTCCGAATTCGTTTGGACGGAGATTTTCTGCCATACAGTGTGTGTTCGGAAACACCGCTCCCGGTAAGCGGGATGGAGACTCGGCGGGGATGGGAATCCCCAGTCGGATCGACCAGTCATTGATTGCACAAGCCGTTGATGGCCAGCTTCGCTGGACAATTCTCATTCGAGAAGATCATCATCCGCTTTGAAATTCCAACCTCCTAATGTTTAGGGGGTCTGTTTTGTGGGTTCCTTCTCTAGGGAGATCTGATGAAGCGTTCATTTCCGTCGTTCAGGCGGGCCTTCACGCTGATTGAATTGCTGGTGGTCATCGCCATCATCGCAGTTCTAATCGCGCTGTTGTTGCCTGCCGTGCAGCAGGCGCGCGAGGCCGCGCGTCGCAGCCAATGCAAAAACAATCTGAAGCAGCTGGGGTTGGCGTGCCACAACTACCACGACACGTTTAACCGGTTCCCCATGAACTGGTACAACGGGGACTATCTGAACCAAGACGGTGGGGATCCCACCAACCCACGCTATCCCAGCGGATCGTGGCCGTGGACCGTGATGGCCATGCCGTACATGGACCAGGCTCCACTCTACAACCAGATTTCGACCTACTTCGC
>JANOKO010000950.1:0-15438 GCA_031419335.1 Planctomycetota bacterium | reverse complement strand
CATGCCGTCCAATTGGGCCAAGGTCTGGCGGCAACCGGGCGCGCGACAGCGGAACTGGCGGTCGGGGGGCCGTTCCTGGTCTGGCATCCCCACAAGTACGCCGAGCTTCTCGTCCAGAAGGTCCAGCAGCACCGGGCCCAGGTGTGGCTGGTCAACACCGGCTGGACCGGCGGTCCGCCCGGCATCGGACAGCGGATGAAGCTTGCCGAAACGCGGGCGATTATTGACGGCATCCACTCGGGAGAACTGCGGTCAGCCCCCACCGAGACCGACCCAATCTTCGGTCTCAACCGCGTAACCCGCTGCCAGAGGGTATCCGACATCGTTCTCAATCCGCGAGTAGCCTGGGCCGATAAACCCGCTTACGATGTCGCAGCGACTCGACTCGCTGCGATGTTTCAAGAGAACTATGAGGCGGTTCAATGTGGCGGCGACCTGGGGGCGATGGATGGGTAGCCCCGTCACGCATTCCGTCCAAACACCATCAGCGTAATGTCATCGTTCTGTGGTCGTCCGTCCGCGTGTTTGCGGACATCTGCGCGGATCACAGTGCCGAGCTTCTGCGTATCGCCTGACTCGTTTTTCACCAGATTTCGCAGGCGCTCTAAGCCATACAGGTCGCCTGCGGTGTTCATCGCTTCGCTCACCCCGTCGGTGTAGATCACCACGGTCTCTCCGGGAGCGATCTCTCGCATCACCACGTCAAACGGATATCCACCCACAACGCCCAGCGGCACCCCCACGATCTCGTCCGAGAATTCCTCCAGTGTCCCGTCTGGCTTGCGAATGATGGGAGACATATGTCCGGCAATCACCAGCGACATGGTGTGTTTCACGGGATCCAGAATAATCAGGACAAATGTGACGAACCTGCCCTCCACAGCGCGGGAACACATGTGCCCGTTGATCTTCTCAATGGCCTGCCCCACGTCGTCGACGAATTCCACAACGGATCGGACAACCGTCGAGATGCGTGACATGATGAGCGATGCCGGGACTCCCTTACCCGCAACATCTCCGAAAGCGATGGCGATTTTTCCGTTCTCCAGTGGAATCACATCGTAGTAATCCCCCCCGACCGCCTGGGCCGACTCATACATGGCGAAGAACGAGTAGTCTCTGACCTCCGGCATACGCTCGGGCAGTAACGCCAGTTGAACCGCGCTGGCGATGTTCATCTCGCTGTCTTGCTTTTGCTTCTCGATATATGACTGCAACAGCCGGGCTCCCTCATAGGCCAGCGCCGCTGGCACAGCCACTGCGGCGAGCAATTGTGCGTCCTCATTTTTGAACTGGGCCAGCGGGTTCTGCGTGTCGATGTTAATGACGCCCAGAACATCCCCGTTCAGTCCGATCATCGGCGCACAAATCATCGATCGAATGGACAGGGAGGAAATCGACTCGCTGGCGCTGAACTTGGAATCGCTCGATGCATCCGCAGAGAGGATCGTTTCCTTCGATTCCATGACCGCTTTGAGGATCGTGCGCGACAACTTGACCGACTCGTCCGCATCGGCGCGACGATGCTTCATGGCCCGCGGTATCATTTGTTGAGTCCGCTCATCCAGCAGCAGGACACAACCGCGATCTGCATGTGGAAAAATACCGAACAAGGTGTCCAGCAATTTGGGCAGGATCTTGTCGATGTCAATTGTTCCGGCCAGGCTCTTGGTAATTTCCAAGACGGCCTTCAGTTTGGCACCGGGCTGGACATCCAGCAGATCAAACGCGCTGCCGGTGATGCGGTCAGTGATCGTCGACGACGCTTCATTCGCATGATAACTCACCGAACTCAACGAGGAGGAATCTCCTCCGGAGAGGGGTGTGCCCGAACTCGATTCGGAGCCATCTCCATCATACCGAAAGAGAATGGGGCCAAATTTGATCCGATCATTCGTTTTCAGCAATGTCGGCCCAGCGATTCGCTGACCGTTGACGAACGACCCATTCCCGCTGTTGAGATCCTCGATATAGAACCGACCGTTCTGCGGATAGACCCGCGCATGCTTGCGTGACACCATGTTGGAGTCGATCTGAATGTCGCACTCCGGCAGCCGTCCCAGAAAGTTATCCCCAGACTTCAGCTCATACGTCTTCGCTTGACCTTGAACAAGGAGAATCAGACTGGCCATGATGACTGCTTTCCGGGGCAAGTGGAATCGAACGGTTGGAATGAGGGGAGTATCTTCTCCACGCGCCGATTCTGATTATTCCCAACCAGTGACATCTCCGCAATCGGGACTGCGATATCACGTTGTGAATCCAGCGTTTCTCCAACGGTCGCTATTCAATCGATCCAATGTGTTGACATGGGACAAAAACCAAGGAAACACATGAACTGGCAAACTGCGGGGGTAGGGACCAGGGTTTACTCCGGAAACATCCAACGTGAAAGCCTCGCTGTTGGCAAATCCGGAGCCTGAAGTCTGGCGGGGCGACCACTTCGCCGGAGGACATTCTCTGCAGCCAGGTAGCCGCTACGGACGGCCCCTTCCATCGTCGCTGGCCAGCCGGTTTGAGTCCAATCACCCGCGATCTGCAGGTTCGAGAGGGGACTTTGCTGGACTGGGCGAATCGTGTCAATTCCCGGAGTGACGGAGAAGACTGCTCGGCGTTCGACGACCAACCGCCCGCCCAGGAGTGCGGCCTCGCGCGCCTCGGGCCAGATGGATCGAAGTTCGTTGGCCACTTGGTTGACCGTGGCCTCGTGGTCTTGGTTCTCCAGGTCGCGGCTGGCACTGATAACGACCTGACAGTACCAACCCTCGCGCGGTGTGGAGGTTGCAGTCGAGCGGTTGAACATCCACTGACTGAGTCGATGCACGAGTACGGCATGCGGCAGATCCGTCAGCGGTCGGTCGAACCAGAGATGGACACTCGCGATGGGGGCGGTTTCCAGTGAAGCCAGTGGTGGCCAACCCGAAGTGTCGATCCCCCCGGCCTCCAAGAGTGGTAGCAGGCGATATGGTGGTACGGCCACGATGACTTCCTTGACGGGAATCGGCTGACCGGTACGTGTTGTCAGATGGGTCACTCGCTCGTGGTTCCCGTGAATGGCCTCAACTCCGTTGGAACGCTCGATCCAAACGCCTTGCTCGCTCAGCCAATTTGCAGCGAACTTGTCATAGAGTTCTGTGAGCGCAACAGTCGGAATGAGTACCTCCCACCCGGTGCGATTCTTGGCAAAACCGTCGAGTAAGACCTTCCTCGCATAAGCCGCATCAATCCGATCGAGCGACTCGCTCAGCGCACTCACGAGTACGAGGTGCCAGAAACCGGTCCGCAAACGCTCGGACTGCCCGTGCTGGATTAACCAGCTCAAGAGATTCACACCACGCAACTTGGCAGTGGGTGTTCGTAGCAATCGCGAGAGGCCCCACAGCAACCGCAATCGTTCACCCCAGGTTAGCCAGTGCAGCGAAGCCAGCGATGGGAAGAGGTGCAGCGGAGCCGGAAGCGGGGCTGCTCGCATCACGGTGGATCGCCCGGTCGGACCGATAAACGTGAGCGATGTGTCACGCCGAAAACAATCGCCAGCGCCGATCGACTGGCAGAATTGAGCCAGGTTCGTACAACATCCCATGCTGACATGTTGGCAGTTATCGAGTACCTCACCTCGTGCGGGGTCAATAAATGACGACGCACGTCCCCCCAACTGTTGCCGCGACTCGATCAGGTGGCAGGCGACGCCCTGTGAAGCGAGTCCAGCTGCGGCTGCAAGCCCCGCAAGACCGCCACCGATGATCACCACAGGAATATTGGGCATGTCATGTGGTTCGGGAGTCAAATCGTCAGCCGCCGGTCGCGTGCGGTGACTTCCCACTCGTCGACCTGCTGCCCGTTCTCGATCACGATCACCGATCGGTGCAGTGCCGAGGTGGGGCAGATGTGGCGAGGGATGGCGAGGAGCCAGTCGCCGACTTTCCACTGTGAGGCGTGCGGGGTCTCGATGACGAGGTGTTCTTCGTTGTGCAGCACCTGCACCCCGTCCGGGATCGCGGGGAGGACCATCCGCTGACCCATCGGCGGGTCAGCGGCGATCGCTTTTGTGCCAGCATCGAGCGTGACTCGATTGGCAGTCGGTCGGCTGATGACGCGAGTGAAGACGAGAGCAGCAGAGTTGAACGCGGCGAGGTCGGGGAACTTCTCGCTGTAATTGCAGTCGTGGAAGATGCAGGTGCCGGGGCTCAGCTCGATGAACGGATCGTCCATGCGGGCGTAGACCGGAAAGGTCGGCGTCCCTCCGCAGATCACGCGCGGCACCGGCCAGCCATTCCGCTCGAGCAACTCGCGAAGTGCGATCACGCGCTCCCATACCTGCTCTACGGCGTGCTGCCGGTCGACCGGATCGGGGTGCCCATGCTGGCCATCGTACAGGTGCAGTCCCTCCGGACGCAGTCCCGGCGTGTGGGTGATCTGCCGGTATAGCGCTGCCGCCGCCGGTCCTGGAACCACCCCCGTGCGGTCTCGACCGGGGTTGATGTCGAGGAGTACCCCAATCGACACTCCCGCCCGCGTTGCCGTAGCTCCGAGCTGATCGATGCAGCCAACATCGTCGGCTGTGACACAGAACTGGACCTCGGGGAAGGCTTTGGCCAGCGCGACAACGCGGGCGATGTTCGGCCCGACCATGTTGTAACTGATGACGATGTCTGGCACGCCACAGCGGGCCAGCATCTCGGCCTCGGCAATCGTGGCGGCTTTGTGCTTGGTGATGCCGCGCTCAAGCAACAACCGCACGACGGCGGCCATCTTGTGCGTCTTGCAATGCGGCCGCAGCCGCGCCGGTCCACCCGCCATCGCCAGCATCGTGTGGATGTTGCTCAACAGTTGTTCGCGGAAGACCACCAGCGACGGGCTGGGGAGGAAGTCCGGGGCGGTGATGAAGTAACGCTGGGGCATGGCGCAGTCTCGTAGGACGGGCTATTGGCCCGTCCACTCCGGAGGAAGTCGGTGACGACCCATGTGGGGCCTGGATCAGTGAGGATGTCGATCGGAGACGGGCCAATGGGCCCATCCTACGACCTCAACTCAAGTTCATGCTCTGCAGGAACTCATCGTTCGTCTTCGACCGACGCATGCGGCTGGTGAGTAGCTCCATGGCCTCCACCGGGTTCATGTCGCTCAGCACGCGACGCAGAATCCAGATCCGCTTGAGTTCCTCCTCGCTCATCAGCAGCTCTTCCCGTCGCGTGCCGGACTTGTTCACATCGATGGCGGGCCAGATGCGTTTCTCGACGATGCGGCGGTCGAGGTGCAACTCCATGTTGCCGGTCCCCTTGAACTCCTCGTAGATCACGTCGTCCATTTTCGAGCCGGTCTCGACGAGGGCTGTGGCGATGATGGTCAGGCTGCCCCCTTCTTCGATCGAGCGGGCGGAGCCGTAGAACCGCTTGGGGTGCTGGAGGGCCGAGGCGTCGATGCCGCCGGAGAGCACCTTGCCGGAGTTGGGGCACTCGGTGGTCCAAGCTCGGGCCAGGCGGGTGATCGAATCGAGAAAGATAACGACGTGGTGGCCGAACTCGACCATGCGTTTGGCCTTCTCGATTACCATCTCGGAGACCTGGATGTGGCGGCTGGGTGGCTCGTCGAAGGTACTCGACACGACCTCGCAGTTCGGGCCTTTGACATTCCGCTCCATGTCGGTGACTTCTTCGGGGCGCTCGTCGATGAGCAGTACGATGACGTATACCTCGGGGTGGTTGTGCAGGACCGCCTTGGCCATCTTCTGGAGCAGAATCGTTTTGCCCGCTTTCGGCGGCGACACGATCAGCGCTCGCTGGCCGAACCCAATTGGCGAGACCATGTCGACGACACGCGTACTTAATTCCGCCGGGTCGGTGGTCAACTTGATCCGCTGTGTCGGGTGCAAAGGCGTCAGGTCATCAAACGGCACGATCCCCGGCAGGGCGCTCGGGTCGGCCCCGTTGATGGCCTCGACGCGGAGCAGGGCAAAGTACCGCTCGTTCTCCTTCGGAGGTCGCACTTGTCCCCGCACGGTCGAGCCCTTGCGCAGCCCGAACCGCCGAATTTGGCTGGGGGAGACGTAGATGTCATCCGGACAGGGGAGGTAGTGATAGTCAGGGCTGCGCAAGAACCCAAAGCCGTCCGGCAGAACCTCCAGCGTCCCCTCGCCAGACATTAGCCCATGCATTTTGGTCCGCTCTTTGAGGATGCGGAAGATGAGGTCTTGCTTCTTGAGTCCGGAGATCTCCGCGACCCCTTCCTCTTGGGCCAGGTCGAGCAGCTCTTTCATCGTCATCCGCTGGAGCGAGGCGACGTTCATGTCGCTGGGGATGGCCCCGTCGCCGAGCAGCGCGGGGTCGCTGTAGATGTCGGGGAGTGGCTCTTCCTCGTCCTCCGCCGGAGGGGCTTTGGCCGTCGCTCGCTCTCCAGGAGGCAAGATATTGCCGCCGCCCTCATCCGCGTCGGGAGTCGCATGTGAACCTTCCGCAACTCGTCGCTTGATCGGCGGATCATTGCGATCAATGTGCGGGAAGTCCGGGCGTTGACTACGCGATGAAGGAGAGCTGGATGGGCGAGGCATGATGAGTTCCCGAAGGCTCGGGTCGGAAAGGAGTCTGAGCGTCGATCGCGGAAAGAACTCCCGCAGGTCGACCACTCGGGGTGGGTGGGATGGACCGGTTGTCTATTGGTTCGGTGAATGAAAGTCGAGTTGAACGGACCCCCAGGTCCGTTCCGCCCAGACCTAGGGGGCCAGGCTACAGGGACGGATCCCTTGCACAATCTGCTCCAACTGCTCAACCGAGGCTTTCAGACTCCCGGAATTGTCGACGACGAAATTGGACTCGCTGCGCTTCCGTGCGATCGGCCATTGGCTCGCTTCCCGGCGGGCCAGTTCCTCCGGCGTCCAGCCGCGCGACTCAGCTGTCCATAGTTGCCGCTGATCCTCCGGAGTATCGATGAACACGATCGCGTCGCATAGATCCTTCCAGCCGGATTCCAACAGGATCGGAGCATCGAGCAGGACCACCTGGACCTGACCCAGCTCGCGGACATGTTGCAACTGCTGCTGCATGTCGGCTCGCAGAACGGGATGCACAATCTGTTCGAGTGCCAGCCGATTACCTCGTGACTGTTCATCGGAGCCGAAGACCAGTGCCGCAAGTTTCGACCGGACGACCTCCTGCTCGGCGTTGAAGATCGAGTCTCCAAACGCGTGTCGCAGGGCGACTTTCACATGAGGTAGCAACAGAGCTTCATGCCCCGCTCGATCCGCATCCAGAATGGCCACCGAAATCCTCTGGGCCAGCCCGCGAGCCAACGTACTCTTTCCAGACCCAACCCCGCCGACCAGTCCTACCAGAGGAATGAACGAAAGAGGACCAGGGTTGTCCACCAGGGAAGACACGAAAGCCCAATGAAACCAATGAGAACGCTGAAGGAGTGTGGACCACGAACCGGTGGAAGCGGGGAACCAGATATCCTTTGCCGTCCGGCGCTGGGATTCCAGTCAATGAGGTAGGAGTCGGAGAACGATTGTGCGAACCACAATCGATGGAGACATGCTGTCTTGTCTTCCTTCCGTTGTCAATGACCGGATGAATGGGGGACGGCTGTCGGTGGGCAGGCAGGTGTCACTCCTCTGACTGGAGCCGTTTGTCTGAAGTTGATTCCTGGGGTGACACTCCCAACGGGAATGCCGTGACAGAGGTTCCCAACACGGCTTCCTCCGGGTTGCGGATCCCGGCTACCAGCGGCAGTACGCAACAGCTCGCTCGCCATCCGGGGGCAATTCGACCGACACGCTGGCCCATTCCCAGAGCCTCGGCACCGTCACGGGTGGCCATCTCCAGGAGCTGCGTGGGAGCGATCTCCGGATGCATCCGGGCCGCGTGGCGGACCTCCGACAGCAAGTTCAAATCCGGGTTGCTGGCACGGCTGTCGGTCCCCAAGGCCACGCGGATGCCGCGTTTGATCATCGCGGCCAAGGGATAGCGCTCATGTTGGAAATAGCTGTGAGTTCGCGGGCAATAGACCACGCTGAAGTTGTCCTTACCCGCGAGGAAGTCGAGCTCATCCAGGGAGAGATAATTTCCGTGGACGACCAGCACCCGCGGTAGCACGGAGAGCTCTTGCAGCACCTCCAGCGGGGTTCGAAATGCGGCCTGTTGTCCCGGCGTCCAGAGTCCCCATTCGGTGAACAACTCGGCCAGTGGACCCGTCCCCGAGGCCAGCAATTCCAGTTCTTCCGGAGTCTCCGCCAAGTGCATCGCAACTGGGCAGCGTGATGGGATGGCGACGTTCAGCATGTGGGCAAACAGATCGCGGCTCAAACTATAGGGCGCGTGCGGACTGAGGCCCGCTGTCCAGTTCGGAACCCAGTCGTCATCTCGTTCTGTATTTGTTGCGACTACGGGGGGCCGCGTGGCTCCGACAATCAGGTGTCGACAGGCGTCTGCCATCTGAGGTGAAATGGCCTCGGGCTTTAATCCCAGGACTTCGCAGAAGACGACCAGTTGCGGGTTCTGAGCACGCGAACCGGGCTGACCCACGTCAGCCACATTCAGAGCGGTGGGGGCGTCCCAACAGCGAGTGGCGATTTCGCCCAACAGAGTCACACCCGCGCGGGCTGACTCGATCAACCCGGATTCGATCGCTGCTCTCGTGGAAGCATCGGTTTGTCCCCCCCGCCACCAGACAACATTTCGAATCCAACTTGCGAATGTCCCCTCAGAGGGCAACGGGAATGGTCGTTGACTGAACTCCAGATGGGTATGCGCATTCACCAACCCCGGCAGCAAGAGTTGCTCGCCCAAGTCCACTTCGCCAGCCACGCGCTCGGTGCCAACACCAACAATCTGTCCACTCTGGAGCGTGACACGCCCTCCCTCGACCCAGCGCCCTTCGGCCCATACCCAGCGGGCACGATAAGTGACAGCGACAGGAATCTCGGTGGACATATCAGCGAGTTTACTCGGTCCTCGAGAATGAATCACGAGTGGGTGTGTCAATCACCCCGACTGCTCGCGATCAGCAGATCCGAAGTGTTCACGACGATGTACGGTTGGACCAGGGGGTAGAGTCTGCTGGCTCACCGCTTTCTGGCGATGGTCCATCCCGCGAACCTTTCGCCCCAGGCTTGCGTCTCATCAAGGAGGGCCTCATGCTGTGCGGAGATTCTCTCTCGGACTCACTCAGGGTGGGGAGGGGGGAGGTCTCTTCGAGGAGGTTCCTTCGAGAAAGAGTGCGGCGGCGAATCATGTCGGAAAAGCGTCTGAAACTCGGAATTCCCGCTGGGAGCCTGCAAGAGGCGACCGCAGAGTTATTTCGCAAGGCCGGATACAATATCACGTTTGCGTCGCGGTCGTACTACCCCACGATCGATGATCCCGAGATTGAGTGCTTACTGATCCGGGCACAGGAAATGGCACGGTATGTCGAGAACGGGATTCTCGATGCTGGCATCACCGGCCATGACTGGGTGAAGGAGACCGATGCCGATGTGTACGAGGTGTGCGAACTCGTCTTCTCCAAGGTGAGCCGCCGTCCAGTACGCTGGGTGCTGTGTGTCCCCAATGATTCGCCGATTCAGACGGTGCAAGACCTGCAAGGCAAACGAATCGCAACCGAGACTGTGGGTCTGACCCGAAAATACCTCGCGGAACACGGCGTCACGGCTGAGGTTGAATTCAGTTGGGGGGCGACCGAGGTCAAGCCGCCTCAACTCGCCGACGCCATCGTCGAAGTCACCGAAACCGGTTCCTCGCTTCGCGCCAATAACCTGCGGATCATCGCCGAGGTCTTGCAAAGCACGACGCGACTGATTGCAAATCACGACGCTCTGAAAGACGAATGGAAGAAAACTAAGCTCGATAACATGGCCATGATGCTGCAAGCGTGCTTGGCTGCCGAGGGCAAAGTCGGCTTGATGATGAACATCCGCCGCACAGAATTGAGTGCGGTGCTGGCACAGTTGCCCGCTCTGCAGAAGCCCACGGTCTCATCGCTGTCCGACCCGGATTGGGTGGCAGTGAATACCATCATCGAAGAATCGATTGTCCGCCGCATCGTCCCGGCCTTGCGATCCGCCGGGGCGCGTGGGATCGTGGAGTACCAGATCAGCAAGATCATCGATTGAGGCGATTGCGTAGCTCTCGGTGATTCCGCACATCCAAGCTCAGTCCACATCTGTGACCGCCGCGCGAGACTCACTCTGCGGGGATCTGCATCAGCGTGTAATACGCGTCATCGTGCAGCAGCGGTCGGCCCGCCGCCGAGCGAACTCCAACAGAGTGCAGCTCGTGGACATGTCCCTTCTGGAGCCCACGGATCTTCAACCGAACTGATTTCCCGCCGACAGCGACGGTGGCGCTTTCGATGGTCGGAGTTGTGTGGTCGACTTCTGGGCTGCCATAACTGGCCTGGAAGATGTAGGTATAGGTGCCGAGCTTGTAGGATTCGATGTTCGAGGCCGTCACGGGGTCGACGGGTTCGGTGAAGATCAGTTCGAAACCATCGGGTTTGGCCTTCATTTCGAGAACCTCGAATGGCACCTGGCCCGTCCAGTCGACGCGCTCGACGGCAAACGGCAACCGCCCGCGCGAGCCCCAGCCGCGATTGGTGCCGCCGACGAACATGGCCCCACGAGGGGTCATCTCGATCGGGACATTCCCGGAGCCAAACCCTTCGAGGAAGCTGTAACACGCTCCCTGGTAACGACCGTTGATCTTCTCCAGCGAGCAGCGCATGACGGTGCTGAAGGACTGATCCGCGACGAACATTTGATGGGCGAATGGACCGAACTTGCCGCCCGATGTGTCGCAGGTCACTCCGCTGGACGAGTTCCCCATTTTGGCGTACGGGAACATGACCACGGGAGGCAAGTATTCGGGAATTTTGTCGGCCTCGGTGTGAAAACGACTGCCGGAGACAGGTTCCTGGGGCTTGGGCCCCATGGCCGCCTGGGCCGCTGGTTCGTCGTACCAGCGGAAGCCCCCGGGATGTCCGACAAACTTTCCGGGGACCAGTTGTTTGAGTTCACAGGTGCCATTCCAGGGGCCTTGGTTATCGGTGTAGAAGACATCCCCGGTTGCGTTGAACCCGATGCCGCCGGGAGATCGGACTCCACTGGTGGTTGGTACGAGTGTCCCATCAGCGTTGACGCGCAGGCACCAGCCCCGGAATTTCGCATGGCTGTCGAACGACCCGGTCAGACACAGCACCATCCACAGGTCACCCCGCTCATCAAACTTGGAGCCGAAGGCGTACTCGTGATAATCACCGCTAATCTCGTAGTCATCGTTGACGACTTCGAATAGGTCCGCTTGGCCGTCACCGTCTCTGTCCCGGATTCGCGAGACATCGCACCGCTGAACCACGTACAGCCAGCCATCGCGCTCGGCGAGACCGAGTACCTCGTGCAATCCGTGGGCGAACCGCTGAAACTGGCTGGCTTTGACCTCTGGAGCGAAGGGGTCCGTGACCATCCAGACTTCCCCGCGCCGCGAACTGACGGCCATACGGCCATCCGACATCAGGCAAAACGCCCCCGCTTCCAACACGACATCCGTGGGGATCTCGAAGCGTGTGATGGGGTAATAGTCCTTCTCAGTCGGGAGCGGTTCCTCAGCCCGCACACCGGGAATTGCGGCACCGAGCAGGCCCATCCAGAACACGCAGCAGGTGATTCTCGACATCTCTGATTTGACTCCCGACCGGTCCTAAGTCTGCTCTCGATCCGGCGGGCTGCATGCCTCAGGGCACACTGACGCCGGGGGGTGAGTAACTGAAACACTGGTTTACCGGACCGGACTGCCCACGGCAAGCGGATTGCGGCAGTGGGCACCGTCGTGTAGCCTTCTCCCCTTGAATTCCCGCAGCCCGAATCGGGTTGGAACAGGTCGGATGCAACGCATGACGAACTCGCCGGAACCGATGGATGACGATAGCCGTAGCGAAAACCGCAAGGGGGATGCTCCGCGTGGCGGGCTGGCACTGTTGTTATTGCTGATCGGTGTGATGTTGGTGGCGGCCATCGTCTGGCAGTCGCTGGCGAGTGTGTGGGCTGCTGAACGAGTCGATTACTCGATATTTCTGGATGAAATCCAGGCGGGCAACGTCCAGCGAGTACAGATTGACGGGCTGAGCATTAAGGGCGAATGGGTCAAGATCCCTCCCTCTCGTAAGCGCGCTGACGGAAAAACCGCCATTGAGTTTCGTAAGGAATTCACCACGGCAATCCCCGTCATCGAGAATCGCGAATTGCTCATCGAATTGATGAAGAGGCACACGGAGATTGCGTCAACCCACAGCACCCCTTCGGGGCTGATCGATCTGTTCGGCACGCTGATCATGATCGGCGTTTCCGTCGTCATCCTGTTCTTCATCATGCGCCGGTCCCAGGATCCTTTCGGGGGAGGCGGGATGTTCGGCAATTTCACTCGCAGCCAGGCGAAGCGGTTTCGGCCCAGCGAGCTGCGAACGACTTTCGATGATGTGGCAGGGATGGAGCACGCCAAACGCGAGTTGCAGGAGATTGTGGAGTTCCTCAAGGAGCCCGCGAAGTTTCATCGGTTGGGAGCTCAAATCCCCAAGGGCGTCTTGATGATGGGATCGCCGGGAACGGGCAAGACTCTCATGGCGCGGGCCGTTGCGGGTGAGGCGGGGGTTCCGTTTTTTGCGATCAATGGTTCCGAGTTCATCCAGATGTTCGTGGGTGTTGGAGCCAGCCGGGTGCGCGACCTGTTCCGGACGGCAAAAGAGAACTCGCCGTCCATCATGTTCATTGACGAAATCGACGCCGTGGGACGTGTGCGCGGAGCCGGTTTCGGGGGAGGTCATGACGAACGGGAACAGACGCTCAACCAAATTCTGAGCGAGATGGATGGCTTTTCCCCCGCCGAATCGGTCATCGTCATTGCCGCCACGAACCGTCCTGATGTCCTGGATCCCGCATTGCTGCGTCCTGGTCGGTTTGACCGGCACGTCACTGTCGAGCGGCCCACGCGCAAGGGGCGTGTGGGTGTCCTGAAAGTTCACAGCCGCAAAGTCCCACTGAGTGATGATGTCAACTTAGATGAAATCGCGGGCGGCACGATTGGTTTCTCCGGTGCCGACCTCAAGAACCTCGTGAACGAGGCGGCACTCCACGCGGCTCGTGAGAACAAGTCCGTCGTCGAACGGATCGACTTCGAATCTGCCAAAGACAAGATCGTCATGGGAGCCCAGCGGGAAGAAATGCTCACTGAGGACGAGAAACGGATGACCGCCTACCACGAGGCGGGACATGCCTTGATTGGCTGGTTGTTGCCCGATGTTGATCCCGTGTACAAGGTCACAATCGTCCCTCGCGGGCGGTCACTGGGGGTCACATACTTCCAGCCGAATGAGGAGCGCCTGAATTTTGGAGAGCGGCAGATGCATGCGCAGCTCGCCATGGCGATGGGGGGCCGGACAGCAGAAAAGATGGTGTTCAATGAGTACACCGCCGGAGCCCAAAGCGACTTGAAACGTGCCACGTCCATTGCCCGCAAAATGGTGGGACAATGGGGCATGAGCGACATCATCGGCCCCGTGGCCTTTCGCGATGGCGAGGAAAATCCGTTCCTCGGGAAGGAACTCCACGAACAACGGCAGTACAGCGAGCAGACCGCGGCGATCATTGATTCTGAGGTCCAGCGCTTCCTGAACGAAGCCCAGCAGCGAGCCCGTCAGTTGCTCACTGAGCATCGTGACAAACTCGATATCGTCGCCAGCGCCTTACTGGAACACGAACTGGTGGAACACGACGATCTTGTGAGACTACTCGGCCCCGCGATTCCCCGAACACATGAGCCACACAAAAAGGACGAGTCGTGACTGTGATGTGTGGGCCAACTGACGATTCTGTGAGGGGGTGTCCAGCGCCCCGTCAAGCTGCCACAGTGGCGAATGAGACTCATCTCCACGACCTTGCCATCCTCGAGTGTTGAACGGCTCTTTTGATCAGTGCATCCCCCCTGGAACAACTGTCGACTCCGGTTCCTACCATGAATCACGGCTTACTCAACGTCACGGTCGCCGTCTCCCCGGCGGAAAAGTATCGCGAGTACCTCGCGACCAAGGGGCTACGGCTCACCCGCGAACGCAGCATCATCATCGAAGCCGTGTTTACCTCTCACGAGCATTTTGACGCGGAACAGTTGATCGGTCGGTTGGCGCAGCGAACCGATGGCACCCGGGTCAGCCGATCGACGATTTACCGCTCGCTGCTTCAATTAGAAGAGGCCGGTCTGATTCGCAAGGTCGCTCGTCAGGATGACCGCGATGTCTTCGAGCACGACTATGGTTATCCCCAGCATGATCATTTGATTTGCCGCAAGTGCGGGACATTGATTGAGTTCCAAGCCGATTCCATTGCTCAGGTACTCAGCGATGTGGCTGCCCGGCATGGATTCCGTATGGACGGTCATCGACTCGAAGTCACGGGGCTGTGTGATGCGTGTTGTCGCCCCCCGGCGTCTCGGCCGAAGAAGCTCAACCTGCTGTAGAGTGAACGAACGGGAATGAAGACGCTGCCCCTTCAGTCTTGACTCAGGAACACCGGCCTGATGGAACTCGTACCTTCAAACTCCTCGCCAACTTCCTCATCGGTCCGCCGTGTGGTCTTGGCTAGTTTTCTCGGGACGATGATCGAGTGGTACGATTTCTTCCTGTATATCACCGCGACGGCGCTCGTGTTTAACAAGCTGTTCTTTCCCACGTTGGATGCCCGGACCGGGACCATTGCAGCCTTTGCGACCAACGCCGTGGGATTCTTCGCTCGTCCGGTGGGGGGAGTGGTCTTCGGGCACTTTGGCGATCGTTGGGGTCGGAAGTCGATGCTGGTCACGACGCTGGTTCTGATGGGGGCAGCCACCTGTTTGATTGGGCTGCTGCCGACTTACAACACCATCGGAATCGCAGCTCCGATTCTGTTGGTCGTCTTACGATTCATCCAGGGCTTCGGCGTGGGGGGGGAGTGGGGCGGGGCGGTCCTGATGGCGGTCGAGCATGGTCACCGGGGGCGACGCGGCTTCTATGCCAGTTGGGTGCAAGCGGGAGTTGCTGCGGGCCTGATTCTGGCGAATGGGGTGTTCAGTCTGTTCTCGCTTCTGTCGGAAGACCAATTTCTGGCATGGGGCTGGCGGGTGCCCTTCCTGTTGGGAATCGTCCTGCTGGGAATCGGCATGTTCATTCGTCTGCGGGTCTTGGAGACGCCCCTCTTTACGGCCCAGAAGACGAGAGAGACACCCCAGTCATTGCCCATCTGGGAGGTGATACGTGACTACCCCCGCAGTGTCTTGCTCGCGATGGGTGCGAGATTTGGGGAGAACGCCTCGTTCTATATCATCACCGCGTTTGTGCTGACCTATGCCACAGAGGTGTTGCACCTGCCTCGATCGACGGTTCTCAATGCTGTCCTGGTGGGTTCGGCGTTTCAGTTCGTCGCGATCC
>JANOKO010000949.1:0-2179 GCA_031419335.1 Planctomycetota bacterium | reverse complement strand
GCTGGTTGAAGGCGTGCTGCACATGCCCGAGCCAAAAGTCGTTGTTCTCTTTGTGACTCTGCAGAAAGGAGCGACGAAGTATTCTCCGACGACGATGTTCGAGGACTACGCCGTCTCACGCGACTTGTTTCGATGGCAGTCGCAAGTTCACACCTCGCCCGAGACAGTTGGCGGCAAGAGATACATCCACCATCGAGAACAAGGCTATACGCTGCTCCTGTTCGTTCGCGAAGAAAAGTTCTTGCCCTCGACACTGACGATCCCATACACTTTCGTTGGCCCGTGCGAATACGAATCACACGAAGGCCAACGCCCTATGAGTATCCTCTGGAGGCTCAAGTATCCGTTGCCATCAAAGATGCTGCGTTGCTTTGCCAGACAGGCGAATGGCTAATCACCGGGAACTCCTTGCCCAACTGTGAAGAGGAATACGTCATGGAACTGAATGATAATGATGATGATGATGGATTGCCCGAATCAGAACCTTGGGGCGACGAGATCGTTGATCTGACGCCTCGCGCTGTGTTGGACCACACAATCGGTGCTGTTGACGTGCTACTCGCACGAGTTCGTCACAACAAGTTGATTGACCGTTTGCTGAAGTGTGATGCTCACTCGCTGCAAACCAACCTTACCCACGTCAGTCGCACTTCAGGAAAAATTACGGTCGGCGAGGTATATCACGCCGTGGACAAGCGAGGAAAAGAATATGTGGTCGCCGTCCAAACGATGACCTAAAATCGGGGATTTGGCCCTAACCGGGCTGAGTTGGACTTGGAATTGTGTAGCGAATTGTTTCCGGCGCTGACGCCCCGTTTCGTTCACGTTGAACTCGAACACTTCAGTTGGGGCGATGTCGTCGTGATGCACAGCCTTCGCTACAACAAGCGAGGAATTCGAGTCGATGACGAGGCGCACTACCGGCTCGTCTCTTCCGAATCGGTGAAAACTGAACGTCCACTGGAGGTCGTAACAACCGGCTGATTGACATGTTTCTAGGCGTAGTGGCCTACTCGTTGCAGAGCCACTTGCGGACGACGGTGCCGGATGTCGGGCAGATCGAGACGGACGAATTGTACGTTGGCATCCGCAATTCGGGCCAGCAATTCATCATTCCCGTTCAGGCCAAAGGCGGTACGGATCGTATTGGCAGAGTACAGGCTGAGCAGGATCTCGCACTCTGTAGTGATGTCTTCCCTGAACTCACTCCGCGTCCGGTGGCTGTTCAATTCGTACAAGACGACGAAGGTGAAGTCATCGTCATGTTCGAACTCAAGCAGCAGGGCGATGACATCCTGATCGAACGCGAATGTCACTATCGTCTCGTTTCCGCATCTGAGATTTCATCTGACGACCTCCGCTCGATGGCAAACAAGTAACCTCTACAGTCTGACCGGGTGGCCCAGTCGCGACTTTGAGAGTCCGGAGCGGCACTGTGGCACTCCACACCGTGAACTCTTGTTCGTAGCAATGCCGATTCTGAGTTTTGTCAGGCGATTCGCTGAGCGAGCCCCTGACCAGCGGTGGGCGGGGGCAAGGGCTGGCCATCGTGTTTAAGGGTGTCGATCCATTCCTCGACGATCTGGCACAATTGGGCGTAGACCTCGGCTTCGTCATCTCCGTGGCAGCACGGACCGATGATCCCCGGGCATTGGCCCACGAAGCACTGATCCTCATCGGACCATTCCACCAGCTTAATGTATCGGGCACTTTCGTTCATGACTGCGACTCCTCGATCGCTCGCTGGACTTCACGTTCTTGATAGGGCAGGCAATCATCGCCCATATGCCCGGACAATGTCACCCGCACTCCACTGGGGTGCCTGAAATTCCGATGACTCCCTTTGCCGCCTCGATCCAGAAACCCGGCTCGCTCCAGATCGCGTATGAGTTCTCGGAGTTTTCTCGGCATGCGGTCTCTGGCCCAGACATTCACTGAATTGTGCAATCACATCAATATTGCATATTGTGCCTTGTATGATCCTTGATAGATAGGAGCCGATTCGGAATCAGGCCAGATTGTCATCGCGGCGGGTGGCGGGGTCAGCAGCGCAGCGGATGGCCCCGACGCGGGAGGACGTGACCTGCCTGTGCTTCTCTGAACCACGCGATCGTCTCGACTCCGTAGCCACACGCTCCACGCCCACCGTGGTCGGGGCCATTCGCAAAGCCTACTGACC
>JANOKO010000948.1:0-16644 GCA_031419335.1 Planctomycetota bacterium | reverse complement strand
CGCAGCCGTCTCGTCGGCAAGTGGCCGACCTGGTATCTCTCAGTGAATGTCGTGAGCTGCCCACTTTCGGGACGCACGCCCCAAGGTGAGTGCGTTCTTGGAGCAGTCGGTGCCAGCTACCGGTGCATGTTGACTGGCGTTGTGAAGAGCTGGCGGCTGACGCCGAGCCGCCCATGCTACCGAAAAGCTGACGGCGACACTTCTCAAGGCCAGAAATGAAACGCAGCCGCTCTTCACCCGCAGGCAGGCACGTATTGAAGATCCGGCCATGTTCTGGCGAACGCGGCGTGATCCTTTAGAATGGCACGTCGTCGTCGGGTGCACCACCCGACTGCTGAGCAGGTCCGGAAGAATAGTAATCCGGTTCGCTGCCGCCGCTGTTTCCACCGCCGCCGCCGGGAGCTGGGCGTCCACCACCGCCGCCGCCCGTATTGGAGCGGGCACCGCCACGGAATCCGCCGCCGCTACCGCCCCCTTCACCGCCCCCTTGGGGTGAACCCAAGAATTGCATTCGCTCGCCGACGACCTTTAACTTGGATCGCTTCTGCCCGGTCGCCTTATCGTCCCAGGTATCCATCTGGAGTCGACCTTCGATCATGACCGGTCGCCCTTTGGCAAGGTATTCCCCCGCCAGTTCGGCTTCCCGACCCCAGAGGGTCACGTCGACAAAGGTAACTTCCTCTTTCCGCTCATTGGAGTTCTTATCGGTGAACTGGCGGTTCACCGCCAACCCAAGCTCCGCCACCGCCATCCCACTGGGGATGTATCGGACTTCAGGATCACGGGTCAGGTTCCCGATCAGAATCACACGATTGTAACTGGCCATGCCGTGATCCCTCCTCCAAAAACTTCACTGTATGGCAATCGGGAACACTCATGCCCCGACTGCCCTCAGCACACACGTCTCTGGTGTTCCGTCTCGTCTGGCTGCAGAGGCCCACGACATCGCAGCCGATGGCGGCAGAATTCTGACGAATTCTGCGACCCCAAACCTAGTAGGACATCTTGTCCGGGCTAACTCCCATGGGAGTTGTGTCCGCTTGACCCGTCACGTGCTGTGACAGAGCTTCCGCCATCGGCCCAAACAGCTTCTCCGGATGGTTCAACAGCATCTGGCGGACCACAATCTCACTCAGCTTGCACAGCCGAGTGAATTCGGAAACCTGGGCACCATCCATCTTGAAATAGATGAGATAGTGCAGGCCCTTCTTGTGGCCATCGATCTGGTAAGCCAGCTTGCCATCCTGCCACGGGGCACGGGCCACCACTTCCGCACCACAGCGGGTCAAAATCTCCAGAAGCGCGTCTTCTGTTGCACGGGAGTTCACCGCGTAACGACCGCTATCCAGAACGAACATGCACTCATAGCAATGCTGGGCCAAGGCCAATCTCCAATTCGGTTTGCACAATCACGAACGTGGTAGTGTAGCCGTTCGTGGGGTGATTTCAATGAAGCAAAGCCGCCAGCGGTGAGCAATCAGCTTTCAGCCAGAAACTCCACTCTGGCTGACTGCTGACTACTTTTGGCTAACAGCATTTTCGACCTAGATTTCCTTCGAATCAATCCACTTCATCATCTTGCGGAGCTTGCGACCGACCGTTTCGATCATATGCTCGCGCTCGTTGCGGCGGATCGCCTTGAAGCTGGCCTGATTGGCCTTGTTCTCCAGCAGCCAATCCCGAGCGAACTGGCCGCTCTGGATTTCCTTGAGAATCCGCTGCATCTCCAGCTTCGTCTCGGCTGTCACGATCCGCGGGCCGCGGGTGTAATCGCCGTACTCAGCAGTGTTTGAGACGCTGTACCGCATGTAGTTCAGGCCGCCCTGGTAGAACAGGTCGACGATCAGCTTCAGCTCGTGCATGCACTCGAAGTAGGCCATTTCCGGCTGGTAACCGGCTTCGACCAGGACTTCGAACGCAGCCTTGACGAGGGCACTAACGCCGCCGCACAGCACCACTTGCTCACCGAACAGGTCGGTTTCGGTTTCTTCGGCGAAGGTCGTCTCGATGACGCCGCCGCGAGTTCCGCCGATCCCCTTGGCATAGGCCAGGGCCAGCTTGCGGCTGTTTTCGGAGGAGCCCGGTCCCATGGCGATCAAACTGGGGACGCCGCCGCCCTTGACGTATTCGCTGCGGACGAGGTGTCCGGGGCCTTTCGGGGCGACGAGAGCGGTGTCGACTCCCTTGGGCGGGGTGACTTGATTGAAATGGATGTTGAACCCGTGCGAGCACATCAGCAGTGCGCCAGGCTTCAGATTCGGCAGGACCGAATTCCGGAACACGTCGCCCTGGACCTCATCGGGCAGGAGCATGTTGACCAGATCGCCCTGCTTGGTGGCCTCTTCCGCCGACACTGGCTTGAAGCCGTGCGAGACGGCCAAGTCGTAGTTCGGGCTGCCGGGACGCTGCCCGATGACCACATTGCAGCCGCTGTCCCGCAGGTTTTGAGCCTGGGCATGGCCCTGGCTGCCGTAGCCCAGAATGGCGATCGTCTTGCCCTTGAGCATGGACAGATCGGCGTCATCGTCGTAGTAGACCTTGATTGACATGGTGATTCACAGAGAAGGAAGGAGAGTGGGAGGGGGCAGGAAATTCGAAATCCGAAGCACGAAATTCGAAAGGCAGAGCGAGGCTCGAATTTCGGATTTCGGGCTTCGAAATTACCCTTTGACGATGTCATCCACCGAAGTGGTTTTGCCTCGCAGCAGAGCAATCCGCCCCGCGCGAACGAGTTCCAGGATGCCAAACGGGCGGACCGCTTCGATGAACGATTCGATCTTCCGTTCCTGGCCCGAGATTTCAATCATCAAGTGGTCAGCACTGACATCGACGATCTTCCCTCGGAAGATTTCGACCAGTTCCTTGACTTGCGTGCGAGAGTCGTTGGGGGTGGCGACCTTGATCAGCATCAGATCGCGCTCGACATACTCTTCCTTCGAGTAGTCGATCACCTTGACCACTGTCACGATCTTCTCAAGCTGCTTCCGAACTTGGTCCAGTTGCCGCTCGTCGCCCGCCACGACAAACGTCATCCGCGAGAACTCGGGGTTCTCGGTCGCGCCAACAGCCAAGCTGTCGATGTTGTATTCGCGCGACGCCAGCATGCCAGCGATGTGCGCGAGAACTCCGGGCCGATTGACGACCAGCGCGGAGAGAACGTGACGCATAGGACGATCCTGCTGTCTGGATGTTCAGTGATCGCACAAGAACAAGCCCCCCCCTCGCGCGAAGTCCACAGTTTATCCCCCGCTGGTGAGGCACACAACCGAGTCAGTATCACACTCGGGATACCGGAATGCTGGCGGTGTGGACACATGAGTGTGCGGCAAGAATTTATGGCGGGGGTCACTCAGAGGCGGGCCTAAGATTCCAGAATGTCATGGACTGGCCGATTTGATTCCGTTCGAGCCGCACACCGCTTCTACTGGGAACGTGACAGCGGTCAGTGCATTGCCAGTGCTCGAATCGAGTCTCAGGCCGTGTGCTGGCCTCGCGATCAGCGGCAGATGACTCCGGGCTCTACGAAATCTCACCGCAGAGATTCACCGCAGAGTGCGCAGGGGGTCGCAGAGGGCTTGTTCCGCAGCCGTTTCCTCGCCCGTGCCTGGCCACTGGTCGCTTTCCTTTGCGAACCCCTGCGCCCTCTGCGATGCCACTTGGCGCGAGGTGCGAAGTTTGCGGTCCAGTTGCCGTAATCATGGGCCAGACACATAACGCACAGGGGCGAGCCACTCGAAGAGTGACCCGCCCCTGGAAGGAATCAGAGCATCGGGCGTTGAGGCCGGGATCAGCAGCCTCAAGGGTCGTGTCTCACGCAACCCCGCGAACATGCTCTGTCGCGTTCATACCAGACTTCCGTCATCGCGTGAGACTTCCGCACAATCGGTGCCACAGGGATAATCGTCATAACCAAACCTCCCACTGTTGTTCTGAGCGGCGTCGAATCCCGTTGCCACAACTCAGGTTCTGCCGAAACCGCCGATATAGTGGTCTCATAAGTATCTTCAAAGAGTTGTTGGGCTTCGGTTCGAACTGCTGAACATGTCTTTCCAAGTGATGTATCGATTTGTTGTCAGTCAGTCGCATCAGAGTCCCCAGTCATAACAGGCCCATTCGAAAACGACTTCGAATCGGAACATTTGACTGAATCATGAGATGCGGATTCAATGTTGTAGAACCCAATGGGATTCGATCAGTCCAATTCGGCGAAAGCTGCCGAACATTTTCCTCTCGGCAGTCTTCATCTGGCCCTTGAGGAAAAAAGGACATACAAGTGGATTTCGTGGTGAGTTGTTCAAAACAGCGGCTTGCTACGAATCCCTCCTCGCAGGATGGTCAGCCGGTTTCACACTGGCTTGTCTCGCGAATGGTTCCCCTGGATGGGGGAACTCCTCACTCGAACGAATCCCTTCGTTTCCCGATTGCTGCGTCTTGTCCCATCGGGTGCCACTCTCGTTCCGCATAGCGGACTGGAGTGGACCTGTCACAGGGATTGCGCTCGAATTCCGGAGAACATGATGCCTCGAATTTCCCACTCCCTCTTGGCCTGCATCGTCATGGCTTCGATTCTCTCGACATCGGGGTGCTGTCGACACGGGCGGAGGAAGACTCAACTCCGTCAATCCCAATTGCAGTCGTTAAAGCTGTACCGCCAAAACCAGGAATTAGCAGGCCAAGCCGAAATGGCCGGTCACCTGGCCCAGGAGAACAGCCAACTGGAACAGTCCCTGGTTGCGGTTCAGCAGAACCTGGACGTGACCAACCAGCGTTTGGCGAATTTGAATGCAGAGCGGTCGCAGTTGAGCGACAAGTATTCCAGCCTGCTCACCGGGCTGAAGAATCCTTTGTCGGGAGGCGCGAACCGACGCTTCGAGGAGTTGGCGAAGAAGTACCCCGAGTTCGAGTTCGACCCTGTCACCGGAGTGAGCCGTTTCAACGGCGATCTGCTGTTTGCTTCAGGCAGCGATATCGTCCGTAATGAGGGATCGGGATTGCTGCGAGAATTCGCGGGGATCATGAACGATCCCGATGCCAGACAGTTCCATATCCTGGTCGTGGGCCACACCGACGACCACGAGGTCGTGAAGCCGGGAACTAAGGCCAAGCACGAATCTAACTGGGAACTCTCGGCTCACCGAGCCACGGCTGTCGTGCGACAACTGGCTCAGATCGGCCTCGATGAGCCGCGGATGGGTGTCGCCGGGTACAGCCGGTTCCAACCCCTCTCCGCGAACGTCGATGATTCGGCGCGTCAGCAGAATCGTCGCGTCGAGATCTACATTCTGGCCCCAGACGCCACCGTCGCCGGGTGGGATGGGCCATCCATGATTCGCTAGGTTGAAACCGCTCTCGGCCCCCAGAAGCTCTCCCCTGACTGAAAGCAGCCTCACAAAAAAAGCGAGGCTGCCAGGCAGCCTCGCACTTCGTGTGATGGAAGCTGAGAGCTACTCAGCGTTCACGAGCCTTGCGGGCGGTACGAAGGCAGCGATCTTCTGAAAGCCAATGAGTACGTCGGCTTCCATTTCCGCGACAGTCTGGTCTCCCGGAACTGTGATCGTGATCCCCCCGCCGAGATGGGCAATGGCTTCCATGTAAGTGGGATCGCCCCCCATGCCGACGGTCATTGTGTGGATCGTGTAACCGGCGTCAACGGCTTCCTTGGCTCGCATCAATCCGTATTTGGCATTGCTGTTGGTCGTGAAGTAGTCTCGGTGTCCATCTCCATCGTAGTCAAACAATGCGTCCCAATCCCAGTTGCTGGGGAATGTCCAACCCGAATCCTGAGCTGTCGGCAATCCGTCCGTCATCACCAACATCGTGGGACGAGTCCCAGCACGCTTGGAGGCATCGAGCATCTGACGACCGCAGTAGATCCCGGCACCAATGTTGGTGTTGCTACTGTAGTGGGCCGCCTGACGATGACCGATGATGTCACTCACGCTCGTGAAGTCACCGCTAATCGGGTTGGCCGACAGGTTGATGTTAAATCCGTCGTAGTTGAGTACCTCTTCCCGGCGGGAGTTCACGTCATAGCTCACCGCTCCGACCTCATCACCGAATCCAAGATCACCCAGGAAGCTGCAAAACAACTGTCCGCCCTGTTTCACCGAGTGGAACGGGTAGTGCGAAGTCCGCCACAGATCGCTGCACGAGGCATACGTGTACTTGTTCCTCAGCAGGTAGTTCACCAGACATGCCCCACCGTACTTGCGAGCATGCCCAGCGGAGCTGATTTGGCTATCACTCTGACAATAGCTGATGAATTCGCTCCAGCTCCCTGAACCCCACGGGTAGGCCACCGAGCCCAGTCCCAGGAATGACTGGATATTGGCGGTCGTCTCTTCAAAGACCAGGGTGGTCGAGGCGAATGAAGACGGAGCGGATGTGCCAGCCGGATTATTCACCGTCACATACGTCGTGCCCATCTTGACTCGAACCGAGCTGACGTACAGGCCGCTGCCTGTGACCGTTCTGCTTGTCGTGCCACTGAATGTCGATGTGGTATTCGTGCCGCCTGCGTAGTTCAGTCGAATTTCGGTCATGCTGCTCGTGGTGGTCACGGAGATGTTGTTATTGGTGTTATTGTTGAAGGCCACAGTGGCGGTTTTGCCGCTGGAGGTTCCCGACCCAGTGGCTGGGGCCAAAGTTCCTGGAATCGTGACTGTCGCCTTGTTGATGGTTTTGGAACCCGTGCTCGTCAGTGTCGTGGAGGTTCCCGTAACCGTCCGGGTATCCGTGTTATTGTCGGTGTACCTCAGTACCACACTCGACATCGCGTGGGATGTTGCGAGATCGATGGATGTTTTCTTGAACGTCGCCGTTCCGTTCTTACTACCCGAGGTCACGGTTCGTTGGAACCACGCGGGTGTGAATGTCATCGTACCCAAGTCTCGCACGGCATCGAGCTGGTTGTAGATCTCTTCCATATTCACATCGAGTGCGGTTCGGTCGCGCTCGCCCAGCACGTCATAGGAGCTGTCATCGTTCATGGAGCTGGAGAAGTCGAGAACCAGGGCGATGTCACGCGACTCGATATAGGCCGTGGCTTCCACTTGGATGGAAACGGAACTGCTGCCGATGATTCCGGCGAACAGCGTGGCCAGTTTCCCATCCGGCTGCGAGGTGTCGGCTTCGGTACGGCGGGCCTTCACCTGGACCGCGTTGGCCGGAGACACATCCCACTCAATCGAAGACACGCCCGAGGATTGGTTTGTCGTCCAGCGACCGAATCGCACATCCAGTTCTGGATCGATGTGGATCCCATTCAGAGTCCCCAACGACTGAGCCTTCAAACGGGCTTGTGCCTGAGCATATTCGGTGATGTTGGAGACATTGCTACCGGCGTGTTCCACGGCATACCCGATCTCGTTCGCAGCAGCCAGTGCCGCCGCGTCGACCGTATTCTGCATGCGGGTCCGAGTCAGCACCATGATCCCGGTATCAACGGAGAAGGCGACAAACGCCAAACACGCCACCAGCGAGATCGCCATGACAACGACGAACACACCCCTTCGTTGCTGTCGCAGGTTCTGCAGCCAGAGCTCGCAGGAGTCAAGTTCCGATTTCATGATGTGTCCCTCTGTCAGCAGGTTTTCGTGTGTCTAGAAGTGGGTTCGTCGTCGGCCAGTGATTCAATGCACCATATTCGAGCGACCCCTGGAGGCCACCAACGTGGCACTCAAGATGGTCGATTCGTCAATGCTCAGCGGAAACAAGCTCACATCCGCGTACGGAACCGAAACTGTGATTCGCATCAACTGGTGCTGGTTAGTCTGGAGTGAGAGATCAAAGGTCTCACCGACGGATGTTCCATCGGCGTGGGTGATCGCGACATCAATGTTGGTGGCTGGAATCCCGTCCGCCCTCAGCATGTTTGTAATGTCGAGGATGACCTTCTCATTCGAGGTCAACCCACCTGCCAGGCTGGCATCGATATCCTTGCCTGCCAACCGACCACCGCCTCGAACTGCGGCTTCCAGCTTCTGGACCATATTCAGCGCGTGTCCGTACTCAATCGAACCACAAGTCAGAGTCACGAGCAGCGGCAACACCAATGCGAGTTCCACCGCGGCGGCTCCCACCCGTTTCTTAGGTTTGCAGTTTGAAGTCGAGTGGCGGAGCATGACGGAGGACTCAAGGAACAGTCGCGGGAACGATGTGGGAAGTGTGGTTATTCGTGTCGCATCACAGCTTGTCCGGTCAGGGTGAGGTTCTTCGCCCAGAACGGTGGGAGCAGGGCCACGTCGTTGTAGGGCACAGAGACGCGTACGATGAACATCTCATCATCATCCGCTGAACTCAATTCCTTATTCGGCAAAGCGGCGTAGTCGATGCTCGAGGGGTTGAAGTTGGCGGTATCAAAGACGCTACCATCCTTCACGATGGTGGTCTCATGACCCTTGGTCGTCGTCGCTGTCAGGGCCGTGATTCGAGTTTCAACCTGCAAGGTGCTGATGTCGTCCACTGCGCCATAACGAGCCCCCTGGCGGGCGGCTGCATTCAACACATGGATGACCATCATGGCGTGGCTGAACTCCATTAACCCAGCCAGAATGATGCAAAAGACCGGCAGCGTGACCGCCAATTCCACAGTCGTCGCGCCTCGACGCAGTCTGTGTTTTTCAGTGATGGACCGCCAGGAACGCATGGTGCGCACATCCACTGTGGACTCGTCCGGGTAGACCTCCCACCCGGTACAGGGAAAGCCTAGTTCCCGATGGCCGTCAATTCGCCAGTTTGCTGAGAAAATCTGGACACCGAGTTCCACATGGAGGATTCGGAGCCTGTCGTGTGGCAATCGGGAAACATGCCAGCCGTTACAGCCCGTCGCTTAGAGTAAGCTGTTGTTTTTGAGAAACATCCCATCGGCAGAATCGGAATTGTTGGAATGTTCGACGGAATCTGTTTGACAGGGATCGCGAAGGGATCGCACTGGCGGTCTGGAGGTGTTCGTCACGCACAGCTCTCCGTTCACGAACCGGACCGGGTGCATTCCAAGACAGCACCCCGTATAAATCACGCTGTCGAAGCGGTATGGGAACCCGTTCGACTCTCTCGTGGATTCTCTCCGGATCAGTGGCATGCAGCCTGCTGTGGTCTTGTTGAGCGGCGGACTCGATTCGGCCACTGTCTTGGCGGTGGCCCGAAGTCAGGGATTCGCTTGCCATGCACTGTCGTTCGACTACGGGCAACGTCATCATCTTGAATTGGCAGCTGCGGCGCGGGTGAGCGTCGCGCTGGGGGCTGTAGAGCATCGAATCTGTCGTCTGGACCTGCGCGTGTTTGGAGGCTCAGCGCTGACCTCGGACATCGCTGTGCCGAAGGATCGAGACGAATCGCAAATGTCGGAGGGAATTCCGATCACCTATGTCCCCGCGCGGAACACCATCTTTCTGTCCGTGGCCCTCGGTTGGGCAGAGATTCTCGGATCCCACGACTTGTTCCTGGGCGTGAACGCCGTGGATTACAGCGGCTACCCCGACTGCCGCCCCGAGTTCATCGCCGCCTTCGAACGGCTCGCCCAACTGGCCACCAAGGCTGGCGTCGAGGGCACCCGCTTCCGCGTGCATACCCCTCTCATCAGTCTCGCCAAGGCCCAGATCATTCAACTCGGTCTATCCCTTGGCGTCGACTACGGACTGACTCATAGCTGTTACGACCCTGATCCTCACGGCCTTCCATGCGGTCACTGCGACAGTTGCCAACTGCGGTCAAAGGGGTTCGCGGAGGCCGGGTTGACGGACCCGGCGCTCTCCGGTCGGTATTACGCCGGGTCGAGCTGATTGTTGTGACGAACACCTCCAAATGGTTCATCAGACTCGCCGGTTCTTCAAACTCTCTTTGAACACAAGCTCCGGATGTCCCCCACAAGGAGTTGCTTCCATGCGGATCGGCCACTGCCAACTCGACTCCACCCTCGGTGACTTCGCGGGGAACCTCAAGAAGGTCATCGCCAGTCTGGAACAAGCCGACCGCGAACGCATCGACATCGTCTCCTTCCCCGAGTGCTTCCTCACAGGGTATCCCGATGACGGCGAGGTCGCCCGCCGCGATGCGTTCACCATCGACTCGCCGCAGATCATGCAGTTGCTCGGCGAGACCAGTCACTTCGAATCGGCATTCATGGTCGGGTTCAATGAGCTGCGGGGGCCGGACCTGTACAACACGGTGGTCGTGGTTCACAAGGGGCACTTACTCGGGCACTACAGCAAGTGTTCTGCCTACATGAAGTTCCACAAGCAGGGGCGGGAATTCCCGATCTTCACGCACAAAGGGCTGACGTTCGGCGTCATCATCTGTTCCGATGGCGGGTACATCGAGCCAGCGCGATTACTCGCCTTGCAGGGGGCACAGGTAATCTTCGCCCCGCACTTCAACTACATCAGTGCCCCTGGCCTGATCTCCCACTTCATGAAGGTCCGCGCCGACCACACCGCCCGCGCGGTCGAGAACTCCGTCTACTTCGTGCGGGGGAACAACGTCTCCCTCGGCGGCAAAGAGGAGTGCATCACCGGCTACGACGGCATCGGCTACGGTGACAGCTACATCGTCGACCCCCACGGCGAAGTCGTCGTCCGCAGCCGCCGCCACGTCGAGGACATGATCTTTGTCGACATCACTCCCGAAGCCGATCGCGGCTGGAACGTCGGAAGGTCGATGTGGAGTGCCCGCGAGTTCGGCAAGAAGCTGATGGAGATTGTGGAGCAGGCGAAAAAGTAGAACGGAATTTATTCCGTTCCTCGCGTGCCCTCCGCGTCACAACTCATCGCTCATGAAGCCTGTCACCCTCCCGTCTCTCAAACTCTGCGGCTTACCCGCGGCAAATGGGCTTCATCTGGACCACAGACCCCTCGACTAAAACTTCCGACCTTTGTTTCCTTCGTTGCCTTCTGTTCCCAATCCGGATTTGAACAGAAGGCAACGAAGGGAACGAAGGTCCAGCTGACGACGAGCGGGCTCCCCAGCCGGGTTCTCTCCGGGACTGCGGTCAGTCTTTGTGGGGGGAGGGGGCGGACGCTTGTTCTCATGGCAGATCACTGACGATGTGGAGAACTCGCCCCAGGAACGGAATGAATTCCGTTCTACGCCACGCCGAACCGTTGGCCTCGCCGCATCTGTCCGATAAGCTCACATTTCCCGATACCCCTCCTGGAGGAAGACCGATGGCTCGCTCGATTTCCGCTCTTGTTCTCGGCGTTGGTGTCTCGACTTGGCTCGCGTGCCAGACCGCGATGGCGGGCGAGGTTACGCTCGAGCAGTCTCCGAACTCCGTCTGCGTCCGCATCGACGGCGAGGTGTTCACCGTCCTGCATACCTCGAAGGACTGGCCTAAGCCGTTCTTCAATCCGGTCACCGCTACGGGTGGGATCGAGCAACTGTCCAAGGATGTGGTCGAGCCAAGCGGGGAGCCAGGGCTGCCGGGGAGCCGCGTGATGGTGTGTCGTGAGAAAGCCCAACTGCGGGTTCTCGATATGCCTGCAAATGGCCTCGTCAAGCTGGGTGATGTCATTGAGGTCCGCGAGGTCAAGCGGCCTTGGCTGTGGGTGCCGGAGAAGAACGGCTGGATCAACGAGTCGGATGTCGCTCCACTTGGCAGCACGGTGACGCGGGTTATTCAACTCCATCCCATCAACGGACTCGCCAAGGATCACCCGCTGTACTACGACCACCCGCATCATAAGGGGGTCTGGATTTCGGTCGATGAGGTGAACGAGATTAAGTTCTGGGCCGAGAAGGGGATCATCCGCAACGTCTCGGTGACGATCGACCAGGCCAAGGGCGAGTGGGCTGGGATGACGCTCGTCAACCACTGGCTCGATACCGATGAGTCACCCCTGCTCAAGGAAACGAATCGCGTCCGCATCCTCGCCGACCGCACAATGGCATTCGACATCTCACTGGAGGCCGTCAACAAGCCGGTCACGTTCCACGACACCAAGGAGGGCCTGTTCGGCATCCGCCTCCCCAACAGCATGCGAGAGTTCTCCGGCGGTGGCCCGGTCGAGAATGCCGAGGGGCTGAAGACCACCGCCAACTGCTGGGGCCAGACCAGCCCGTGGGTCGACTACCCCGGCCCGGTCGGCCACCGCCAACTGGCCGTGACGATGTTCGACCACCCCAGCTCGTTCCGCAAGTCCCGCTACCACGTCCGCGACTACGGCCTGTTCTCGGTGAGCCCGTTCGGGGAGAAAGCCTATACGAACGGAGCCGAGCCCGAAGCCCCTGTCTCACTGGAGCCGGGCAAGTCGATCCGCCTTAATTACGGGCTGAACGTGCGGGATTACACGGGAGATACGAAGGGAGCCACCGAGGCGTATCAGCGGTTCGCAGCATTGGCTCGGTGAACTGTAACCCGATGCGTCAACGAGGGCGTACGTCTCTCGATATCCTCCAGGAGTACCGCTCGGTCCCAAACAGAGCTTGGGACCGAGGACAAAGACAGTGTCTGGAGTACCCCGGCCAATCTGCGACCCGCCATAGCAGACTTCAGCATCGGGGCTTATGATAATTCCATGCCAAAAGCCAAACCCTACGCGAATGCACCGATCACGGAGGCGATCATCGACCTCCGCGTGAGGCCGAACACCGAGGTTGGCGTTCCAGGGTTGTTAGATGTCAGGCAAGGCGAGGAATCGCTGTATCCGATGTCATCACCGATTCATTTGGCAGAGGGGACGATCTCCTTCTCCGTCGCTGCCCCCCCAGCAGTCTCGGCGCAACAACAGCCGTGGGGATACAAGTTCACCAGCGTGAACGGTAATTCGATCTGGCAATCACGGATGGACGGATTCACGTTCAGTCAATTGGCTCCTTATGCGAGCTGGCCACCGTTTTGCGACGAGGCACGACGATTATGGCGGCGGTTCCGTGAGAGAACGATGCCGGAGGCCATTGAACGCCTGGCGGTACGATATATCAATCGGATCGATGTGCCGTTACCCGGCATCGACCTGAAAGAGTATTTCCGCACCTCCCCCGAAATCTCCCCGGATTTGCCCCAGGAACTGACCGGCTATTTCATGCAGTTGACTTTGCCTCAGCCAGATCTGGGCGGAGAGGTGTTGATCAATCAGACGATCATCCCACCGCCAAAGCCCGATATGGTTTCAGTGGTTCTGGATATCGACTTGTTCAGCAATCAGAACGTACCGCAATCGGAAGAGGCGATCTGGGACTTCTTCGAACGGCTCCACGTGAGAAAGAACGAAGTGTTTGAGGCTTGCATCACCGATCAGACCAGGAGGTTGTTCGAATCATGCCGATGATCCATCCGCCGCATTTCCAGCCAACATCTTCGCATGTGGCCTACGTCTGCCCTCATCAGACACAATCGGCCGAGGGGCATGAAGGTCGAGCCATCGATGAGCGGATTCGCAGTATTCTCAAACATCTGCGGGAGCGATCTGGCTTCCCCTCTGTGAGCCACGAAGGTCATGATATCGGATACCAGCACGTCCCATTCCAGAGTGTTGAAACCATCCGTGTTCGATTTCAAGAGGCTGTGCCGATGAAGCCCCGCCAATTCGTGTTTGATCATGAGGATGAGTAAACATGGTGTGGTGGGCCAAGAGCAGCGGACAGTCATTGATGCAGGGCGACCTAGTCCCGGACTGTCGGTTGCCGATCTTTGTGGAGAACCCCGCGCCGCGCGAGGATGGTGAACCCTCGTCGGTGGAAGTGAAACTGGCTCGCCTGATTGTCGTCTCACAAAGCTGCGATTTGGAAAACGGGAAGATCGAATTCGTCGCTCTGTGTCCGATTCACACGCTCCATGAGTTTGAAGAGACAAATCCGGAAATGAAGCAGAATGGTCGATGGGAGAAAATTCGCAAGGGGACCGAATCCGGGCTGCATTTGATCGCATCACCGGACACCCCAGAGGACAATCGATCGTCGTTCGTTGTCGACTTCGGACATATCGTCAGTGTTCCGCTGGAATATCTGAAAAAACACGCGGAATGCTTGGGTGATCGATGGCGTCTGGAGTCGCCGTATCTGGAGCACTTCTCGCAAGCCTTTGCACGATTCTTCATGCGCGTGGGTTTGCCATCCACAATACCTCCGTTCAACAAGTAGGCTACGTTTGCTACTCATGACACATGTCCGGCTTCATTCACGCATCTCCGCGAAGCTCGGCTTCGCTCGCGCGCCAGACCGCGCTCTCCCCAGTCAACAGCCCCGAAAGCCCTCTGATTCAATGACGTTCGCCCCCGCACAAGTGGGCGATCCTCTGGTGTCCATACCTGTAGCGCACAAGCGCGGGAACCACCCCGACAAGCGGGGTGGCGGGGAGGTAATTTCCTACCACATGCCTAAAACCCATTCACCAGCCTCCGCAGCTCCACCAACTGCCGGACCAGCTTGGGACCGAGGACAAATCAGCGCACGGCGGGTGGCCTCACAAAACCTCCCAGCGGCCTCCCTTGGTCGGACCAATCCGTCCGATGATTACCGCCGCTTTCAGCTCCCCGAGCAACCGCTCGATGGTGCGTTCAGTCCGCCTCAGCCGCTTGGCCAATTCCGGGATCGTGATGTCGGGTTTCTTCCGGATCAGCTGCACGATTTTCCCCGACATTTTCCCCGACATTTTCCCCGACATTTCTCCCGACATTTTCTCAGGGCTCAGGGGCTGGGCGGTCCCCGCTGTCCTCCAGATTGTCAGGCGAAATCCATCGTCGATCTCGAACTTGGGGGTCTTAAGTCCGGCCTCCCGACATCGGCGGATCATGTCCCCGGTTCCGGTGCCCATCCGCTCGATGTATTGCGTCAGATACATCGGCTCCGCCAGCAATGGGTTATGCGGGACCGAGCCATGTGGCTTTCGCAAATTCGCCAACGATAATGACGATGGCAGCCGTCCGGGATTCCAGACCTCCAGCCGGTCGGCGAACAGCATCACCTGCACACTGCCTGTCGCGGTGTAATCGCGATGGGCCACCGCGTTGACGATCCCTTCTGCAATCACCTCACGTGGGATTTCGTAGGTCACCGGAGCCTGTGCTCCGGTGACGCGCGTCCCCACGTGCAGCGCCAGCTTCGACATCACGAAGTCGACTGCCTGATCCACCAGCGAGAAGACCGTGCCCCGGTAGACCTGATACGACGGGATCGGCTTGGCCACCTCGGTCCCGTGGAAGTGGGCACATTTGACCTCCGACGAGGGCAGAAACTGCTGCGGCAACTTCCCGAAGAGCAGCACAGCCGCATGCGTCGGGTGGCCGTCATCCCATAGATTCAGATGCGTCAGCAACTCCTTCACGGTGGCCGATTCTTTCAACGGAAACCCGCGCGAGGCTCGCGCATCCCGGATGAACGCCTTGACTCCGGCTTCATCCAGATCCTTGAGCTTGGCCTTGCGACACGCAGCGCCGTCAAACGGGCCATTTAGGATCAGCTGCTGTTCTTCCAGATACGCCACCAGTGAGGCATAGACTGCGGGCAGTAGACTGGCAGCATCGGTGAACCGGCGGCGGATCAGTTCGTTGCCGGCATGACGAATCAACGCTCGCATCTTGGGGGACTTCGATTTGTCGCTGGCCCCCTTCACATAGATCAGTCGCGTCTTCCCCAGATCGCTCGCAGAGCGGAACTCGCGCTCTGTCGGAGAGACTCCCTTTGCGTCTTCACTGCCGTACTCGTCTCCCAGTAGCCCCAAATAGAGGTCGCAGTGCTGCACCTCATTGAGATATGCCTGATCAGCTCGACGATCGGCTGCGGGCAGATCCTCAAACAGAAACGGCTCAAAGAACCGCTGTAGCAGTGGATCATTGCGCAGGTAGTCCCGGAGTGCTGCCCGCTCTGTGGCCAGCTCTTTCTGAACACTGCTGATAAAGATCCGCAGCCGCTTCATCCCCGTCGTCTCCCTCTAGTCAGCAATCCCCACATCATGACGCCACACGATGCCGTTGAGGAGCCAGCGTCTCCGGCAGTGACAACGGGCGGACCGGCGTTCCGTGCATTGAGTGAGAGGCAGAGGCCGAAAAGCATAAAGGCACTTGGAAGCTGATCACTGAGAACTCAATTCTCGGCAGACTCACGTCTGCCGCTCGCTGCCAACAATCAGAACCCGTTGACCAGCTTCCGCAACTCCACCAACTGCCTGACCAGCGTCGGCAGGTCCGCCAGCCGCACCTGATTCGGCCCATCGCTCAGCGCCTGATCTGGGTCGGGATGCGTCTCCACAAACACCGCGTCCGCGCCGCAGGCCACAGCCGCCCGCGCCAGCCAGGGCACCATCTCGCGGTTGCCGCCGGTGGTGCTTCCGCCAGGGCGTTGGACGCTGTGGGTGGCGTCGAAGCAGACGGGGGTGCCGAGGGAGTGCATGATCGGGATCGACTGCATGTCGTTCACCAGTCGGCCATACCCGAACATCGTCCCGCGCTCGGTCAGGATCACATCCGCGCAGCCGGTCTCCTCGCACTTGCGGACGGCGTGCTTCATGTCTTCGGGGGCCACGAACTGCGGCTTCTTGATATTGACGACGCACTTGCCCAGCACGGCCGCCTCAGCCACCGCGTTGACGAGGTCGGTCTGCCGGGCCAGGAACGCGGGGATCTGCAGGATGCGGCACACCTTGGCGACGGGGGCCGCCTGGTCCGGCGTATGCACATCGGTCGTGACCGGGAAGCCGGTCCTCTCGGAGGC
>JANOKO010000947.1:0-1072 GCA_031419335.1 Planctomycetota bacterium | reverse complement strand
AATGTAATCCGGCCACGAGTCAGGTCGTACGGCGAGACCTCAACCTTGACGCGGTCGCCGGGGACGATACGAATGAAATTCTTGCGCATACGGCCCGAAACATGGGCCAGGACCAAGTGCCCGTTGTCGAGCTTCACTCGAAATTGAGTGTTGGCGAGCGCCTCGACGACGCTGCCCTCCATTTCGATTCCTTCTTCCTTCTCTTTCGCCATCCAGCATCCGACTCCAACAAACAGGGTGAGGTATTGAACACGACACTATAACTGTTCTTGATCTCACGGGCAAATCGGGACCTTGACTGGCAGCTCACGGCGTGTGGATCGCTAAAGTCGGCAGAATTTCACCACGACGGTCCAATGAAGAGGCGAATTCGACGCAAAGACGCCCAGGCGAGAAGATGCAATGGGGCGAAAGGCGATAATCGAACAGTGAATCCTCGCTCGATCCTCAGTGGCGTCCGGAGTAGGGGGCGCTGTTCGGCGGGGCGCTGAGGTGGGAAAGGGCGTGGGGGCGAGGCTCGACGAAAACGCTGCCGATTTGCCATCCGTTTCTGACGTAGAACTGCTAGTCCATGCGGTTTGGATCGTTTTACAGTGAGCATTCCTCGATCCGCACCGCCTCGTCCGCCTACGGCTGCGACCACTCGATCGTCGGCACGGCATGCCAGGTTTCATCACCCTTGGACAAACCCGTCAGCCGCCCAAAGCCACTCCCCTCGAATCTCCCGAACCCTCTGAAAACCATGCCACGCCAGGGACCAGAAAAATCGCCCTCATTCCTGACGCAGGCAACGCAAGGAAGAGGCGATCATGATTCGCGCTTGCAAATCCAGCCGTAACAATCTCTGATGCACAGTGGTCAGCTGCTCTGTGACCCGAGTTATCCGCACGCGGAGACTGGGGCGGGGGAGTGTTACGGAATCTTTCCGAGGTCGTTCTCGTCTCATGAGTTCTCCATCGAAAGCCACTTACGGCGTCGTGACCGGCTTGGGCGTTGTCAGCCCGATCGGAATCGGGAAGTCCGCATTCATCGAAAGCCTGCGGGCGGGGCGTCCGGGAATCAGTCAAGTGAC
>JANOKO010000946.1:0-2231 GCA_031419335.1 Planctomycetota bacterium | reverse complement strand
CGAACTTGTTCCAACTCGCCAGGTCCATGCCATCACGGGCATGATCGCTGGCAGTTGTGAGGAGTTCGCTCCGGAATGATTCGTCGGACTTGGGCCGCCGAGCCACACCGACCACCAGCGACCGATCTGACAGAAACCCGTCCTTGTGGAGCCGATAGAGGGCCGGGATGAGCTTACGCGACGTGAGATCACCGGAGGCCCCGAAGATCAGGACGGTGACATCTTCAATCGGGGAAATCGTGAGCGGTTCAGACATTCTTACAACACCAGGGGACAGAAGGGTCTGGACAATTGGCACGCGGGCCCGAGTTACTTGTCGCCCTCGAAGACGATCTTGGTTTTACTCAGCAAGTCGTGCAGGGCTTTCTTGTCTGGGTGGAATGCACAGACGAGAAAACTCAGTCCCCCCAAGATGTTGGAGCAAAAGTTGATCGCGAACCAGCGCCAACTGGCTTGCCCCAAAGTCAGCACTTTGTCCATATCTTTCTGCTTGGGATTTGGGATGTCTGGCACCGCAATGATGCCAAACGCTTCCATGCCCAGTGTGGCCCGGCTGGTGCCCGACTGAGAGACAGCAAAATACATCCAATGCAGGTAATTGATGGTCAGTGGGATCTGGGAAAACAGGATGGTAATGGGCATCGTCTTCATCCAGAAGACATAGACCGATGTCAGTCCCATCACACCGTACAGCCCCAACCCCATCAGGACGAACCGGAAATCCCGTGTGACGATCAGCGGAGCCATCGGGAACAACAGAATATCCGCCCAGAAGGCCAGGAATCGTACCCAGAATCCGGCGGGTGTGAAGGGCATGATCCGCTGATCGAGGTCCAGTGAATGCGAGAAATGCTTCGCGATCAGCCCGTTGACTTTCATTTGGAATAGCAGTGGGAACCCCAGCAGCACCATGAACGGCGCGACGGCGACAAAGACAAACAGAAACAACAACGGCATCTGCACGATCACATACATGAAGGAGCCCGCCTCCACCCCCTGGGAACCGATCAGTTCGTAAAACCACTTCGTGATCGAGGCGGTCCAGCCAAGAAAATGTCGGTTGTTAAAGAAATGCAGATTCCCACCGACCAGAGCCACTCCCGCGGCAACCCCACCAAAGATCAGGAGCATGGCCAAGCTGCTGGCGTGATAGACGCAGATCGGGCCGATGTTCTTGAAGATTAGTTTGATCAACTCCCAGCCGATCCACGCTTTGTGTTGATGCTTGGCCACCATATGCACAGTGGCAATGGGGAACGCGATGGCTGGCAGCAGAAACACTCCCGCTCCGACCAGGCCCATCATGAACACTCCCATCTCTGGCATTCCGGACGTGATGGCGAGTACACCCACCCCGATCGCTAACGGGAGAATCAAGGGCAGGCTGACAACAAACGGCCAAAGAAATGCTCCGATTCCCAGCGCCACATTCGTGAAGAAATCGTAGTGAATTCGGTCCGCATCGATCTTTTCACTATACAGATCCGCCGAGACGAGTTTGCGGGTCAGGAACCAAATCCAACCGGGTGATCCGACTGCCATCAGACACATCATGGCAAACCAAAACACCATCGGCGGGATGTTGTCGCAATACCCCACCATGAAGAAGCAGGCCATGTACAGCACGTTGAAGAACGTCAGAATCACTCCAGTCCGCAGGGCCAGACTCTTGTATTCCCACATAAACTCCCAAGATTCGCGGAGGAAGTTTTTGTAAAACGAGGCGGTCGACTTCCCTTCCTTCGACCGCTTGCGGGCCTCCTTCTTGTCCATCAACCCGGTTTCGGGATCTTTGCCGCATGCCGGGCAAATCTCATCTTCTTCTTCGAGGGGCTCTGCACAAAACGGGCAGATCCGGTTTTCCTGGTCCTCAATGCCGTAATCATCCAGCCCACCCAGGAATTTCCCCTCTCCCTTGGCTGCGGCTTGAGCCTTGGGTTTGGGTTTCGATTTCGCGGCTGACGATAGATGGCGCAATGCGTCCGCTTGGGGCTGCGGCGGCGCTGGTGGTGTTAGAGGGATGCGCCGATTTTGAGATCAGTTCGGTTGTGGTCAGTAACAGTTCTGGGAATGGATTTGCGATCACCGTCGGCGTTGGGGAAATTGATTACCTTGCTCCGAACGGAGCAGCGGTTAACGATTGAGCAGCTTGCCGCCAAGACGGACCTTGATGTCGAAGACATCGAGGAGGTCGAAACGTGCATTGACGCGGAAGCTGAACCGATGGTGGT
>JANOKO010000945.1:0-1085 GCA_031419335.1 Planctomycetota bacterium | reverse complement strand
AAGAGGACTTCCCGTTTAACAAGCCGACCCTGTTTCGCAGCCTGGAGCTCGATACTCACCGCATCCTGGTCGACCCGCACCGGTTGCGAGCCACGTACCTGCAACAGTATCAGGAGTTCCTCAAAGAGATGAAGCAGGTCTGCGGCCACACCGGGATCGACTATGTGAAGCTGACGACGAACGAGCCGTACCACAAGGCGCTGGGGGCGTATATTGCCAGTCGGAAGCGGATCGGGCGGCGATAGAGACTTCCGAAGTCTCCGAAGACTTCGGAAGTCTGGCCGCTAGGATCGTGGGAGTGCCGATTCGCTGGGTCAATTGCGGGTCAACCTCTTGTGCCAAGGCACACCGGTAGGCTCCAAAGCAAGCCAATCGGTGTCACAATGCTGGATGTAGAGTGAGTCGTTGGGCACGCGAGGCGAAGCAGAGCTTCGGGGATAGGCGTTCCCAAGCCGGAGCTTGGGAACGAGGGAAAAGACTTCAGGAACTGGCATCTGGAAGGCAACCGATCTTCACTTGTGGCGTGCAGGAGCCTGCGAAGAAGCCTCATAAGTCCGTGGGCTTTTGGCTTCTACCGAAACGATGGTGCGGAAACGAATTTCACAAATGGAGCGACATGCTTATCCATAAGAATGACGACGCGCCAGTCCGTTGTGATGAATTAGAGTGACTCACGTTGAGTGCCTCTGCTGGCTTGCCCAGCAGTGCCCCGCTGGACGTTCGATTCACGCGTTCTGCACGGCACGAGAACTGGGGTTGAAAGTCATTCGGGGCCGATGCTAGCGTATCCCCCATGAGTACCATCACGGAAATCGAAGAGGCCATCGAACGCCTGCCAGAGTCACAAGTGGCTGAGTTGGCCCAATGGCTGGAGGCTCGTCGTGCCCGGCGGGCGACGGCTCTCCCGGTGAATGCTTGGCTGATCGCGGCTCGGGGAGTGGCTCGTCCCGGAGTCACCACCGCCGAGGTCATGTATCAGACGCGTGGTGATGAATGAGTGGAATGCTCTTCGACACCAACGTCTTGCTCGATATCGCCACGGCGGATGCGACTTGGCTGGCTTGGTCAGAAGGACAGTTTCGAAT
>JANOKO010000944.1:0-5311 GCA_031419335.1 Planctomycetota bacterium | reverse complement strand
GCCGGGCGGGGGAGGGCATTGGTCAGTACTGGAGACACAATCGGGAATGCGAGAGTTCGGTGTCGCCAAGTGATTGTAGAGTCCCCCACCGTAGGCCGAGTTATCCCACGACCATCCCACGTGGGGGTAATAGTTGAGCGGTAGTGCCATGAGGGAATCACACAGCTGGACAAATTGGTCGTTGTCAGTAATCCAATCCATATCCAAACCTGTCCCCCAAATATCTTGCTCGCGGGAGTAGGATTGTGTGGCCGTATCAGATTGAATCCGCTCACTCGCCGCCACAGTCTGCGAAAGTCCATCAGTGACTTCACTCGCTTTGGTTGGTCTCACCGAACAAAATGCCCCGCGTCCTTTCCGGAGATTTCCTGATTCCGCATGAGGGTTGGATCCGGTACAGGAGACGTAGTTTGTTCCGGGCAGACCCTGATCGCTCGGACATAGGAGCGTCGGAAGCGGAAGACGAATCCAGGCAGGCCATTCATCAGGATTATAGGGGAACGTGTTGTTCTCGCGGAGGCCCTCAACATGCACTCGATACGTCGGATAGCCGAGCCAATCGATCGACTGGGCCATGGGAGACTGTCCATAGCCTAAGTCCGGATCGCGAGGATATTGCGGCCCACGCCCCGCTGGATACTCTCGATGGGTCGATTCGAACCCCGCGAGAGCGACCCCATACTGTTTCAAGTGGTTGATACATGTCGCCCGACGCGCACTCTCGCGAGCAGATTGCACAGCGGGCAGCAACAGTCCGACCAGGATGCCGATGACCGTGATGGCCACCAATAACTCGATGATCGTGAACCCGCGCAGCGCGACGGAGTGATTCACGCGACGATGTCGACTGGTCAGTCTGGATCGCATCAAACACCTCAATTGTGCCTGTTCACCCTCGAACGAGTGCCCACGCTTCCGCTCACTTTGGGGCGGTCCCCACCAAACCCGACACGGGAACTTGCAACGTGTGGTCTGACACCTGGAGCAGGATGACCCCGCGGTGCAGTCCAGGCGTCCCTGGGGCTGTCCACCGCACGGAAAACTGGTGGCGTCCCTGGGCATCCTGGGTGACTTCGCAATGTGTCCCCGGCAGGTCTTCCTTCCATGTCCAATCGCTGGCGGCGACATCCCGGTTGTCGCGGTCTTTGATGATGACCACCCCCTCGAGTTCATTCCCCGGCTGTGTGTACCCGAGAAACAAGCTGTGGGGATACGCTTGATAGGCGTGGTCCACCTGCCATCTCACGGGAATCAACACGGGACGCTTGCTGCCCCCCGCAATGCTCACGCGGACAACTCCGTATCCAGAGACCGGATAAGCGTCTGGACGGATCGTGACCATCAACTGATCTCCCACAAGATCGGTTTGAATCGTATCCGGTTCGCTTGCGATGGAGGCAATCTGGATCCGGCGATCCAACACAGTCATCTGGATGGGAAGTCTCTGGCTTTGTCCAGCTGGGACCATCCCGAAATCAAGATGCGGCGGGTTTACCGACAGCCCGTTCGTCGTCACCCAATGAGCTCGAAGTACAAAACGTGGATGGACCGGGTCGTTGGTGAGCAGTGTGACGCTGACCTGTTTCTCTGCCGCGGCTTCGGGGTCGATCTTGAGTCGCACGTACGCAGTCTGGTTCGGAAGAATCTCTGACGGCGGCAATTCCGGCGTTGTGCAACCACAAGACTGGATTGAGCCTTCGATTCGCAGCGGGGCTCGTCCCCAGTTCTCAATCAGGTACTCGAACAGCAGATCGTCATCCGTCAAGGGGACCGATCCCAGATCAATCAAGGGTTGATCGACATGGATCAGCGGAACCAGCTGTGCCAGCAAGCGCTCTGGAACTGGTTCACTCCGCCACCACACGGTGGCCAAGACGAGGCTCATGAACACCGAACTGACGACAGAGATTCGAACCATCTGGACACCGACCATTCCCGAGGATTCAGTTTCACGTGGCCCGTCGCCAGCGAACCACCAGCCCAACTCCCACGACCACAGAAAGCACCACTGCCAAGATGCTTCCCCACTGCTGCCGAACCTGTCGAGTGAGTTCCGCTTGAGAGGCGAGTTGTGACAGCACTTCGACCTCCTGTTCCGGCAGCAGAGGATCACGAGAAATCAACAGCGCAGGCCCCCCCCAAGCGGCATTCCAGACATGTTCGGCAACCACATTCCGGCGGGGTGGATCAACCACATGGACACCTGATTCATCGACCTTGGCAATCAAGACAAAATGACCGTGCTTCATGTGGGCGATACACGCAAATCGACCGGTGCGCTGAGATAAATGCCGGAGATTGGTCTGTACGCCCAACGTCTTAAAGCCCAGTTTTTCTGCAGTTCGTGCCAACTCTGCCATCGAGTGCCCGCCGCGGGGAGGTGGCCCGAGGGTACGTTCGAGAGCATCGAGCCCGGAGAGTTCGGCATCCAGTGAATTCAGCCCGACATACAGCGAGTACGTCCCACACAACTCCTCTGCTGTCGGACGAAGCTCCGCCGCAGTGACCATCAGACAGAGAAAGAGCCCGGCAACTGTCACGGCATTCACCGAGGTTTGGTGTGACGGGACGGGTTGGAGGAACCGTCCTCCTTGAGGCCGTTGGACAATTTCTCCAAGTCCCCCTCCGAAATACGTGGCTTCTCGACACCCCCGAAATGACTGACTTTGGGGTGCGACCCGGGCGTGGCGTCATAGGTTTCGACCCGCGTTTTGGGGGGCAACGGAATCGATCCTCGAGTGAAGCGGCCAGCTGCAAACTGTGGCTGGGAGTTGAACTTGAAGATGTCAATCTCGACCTGACGGACGGCATGGTCGAGGGAGCCCATGAATTCGGTGCCAGCATAGTTCTTCAGTCGGAAACTTCCGTGCCCATCATCGATCCAGGAGAACGAGGCCTGAAACCCCACTCCCCCACTCCCCGGGTCCGGATTCAACTCCAGCGAGACCACGTTCGCGCCGAGCCCGAGATCAAAGACCACAGTGGAGACTGTGCCGTCCTTCGAGGCAGTGCTCCAGGTCACCAAACCCGCATCGCTCTGATCGACATCCAGAGTCGCTTTAGAATCCAGCGAAGTCTGAATCGTATCTGCCCAAGTGTTCCCAGTGATCAGTGGCAACATCGTGTACCACAACTTGGCGGGTCGCAGATCCAGCATGGGATCCAGCAAGCTGAACTTGTCAACGGGACTGGAGCAGAAGTACTTCCCCTCGGGAAAAAAGTAGAACGACTGTGTGGATGTCCGGACCAACTCACAATCGATAAAACTCTTATACTTTGGCTGACCAGTCTTCGGGTCTGTCTGGTGATACGTATACTTCCAATACGCCGACTCAGCTTGCCATTCCAGATGAACATCCGCGGTACTGTGGACTTTCATCCCATGGTTGAGGTCCGAGCAGTGCGCATCCAGGATGCCTTCCGGATAGTGGCTGGCATGAGATCGTTGCGCATCGCGGATAGCTGTCAGGACAGCGACGGGAGAATCTTCGGCATGCGCGAGCGCCGAACACAGCAGGAGACATGCGACGACACACCTCATCAAACACCTCCACGAGACAATAGAACCAGAATGGACGCGGCCCCCCTCATGGGAGGCGAGTCCCGCTCGATCCACTGGGGTCAATCACCCGCAATCACCGTTCCACACCCCACTGCCGACGAGTGCGTTGGCAGGTGTCCCCAAAACTGACATGGTGACTCTCCTCCCAGCCATCGTATCAGGGATCGCAATAAGTGTATGCTGGCGTGCCGATCATTCCGCTGACAGCACACATGCCCCAACCGCCAACGACCGTCCACTTGCAACGCGTTAAGGATTTGCAGGTATGTGTATCTTCTGATGGCGTTGAGCAGTGGTCGATGGGGTTACCCGTATGGATGCAGTTCTTGTTCGGAGGACTGGTACATGCAATGATGCTGATCGCTTCGCAAGCCGCCTGATTCCCGGCAGTACACGTTCCATTGACGGGGACACAATTCAAGCATGCATCAGGTGTCTGGCATGCATGATCGTCCGCACCTCCGCGCAGGCCAGCCATCTCGGATCGGGTCAGATCTCTGGCGGATGCCGTCTCACCCGATGCATGGAACACCGCCAGTCCCACTAAGGAGAAGATGGCCACCAGTGTTGTCACAACATTCTGACGCATGATCAACCTCCGAATAGTTGGGAAGTGAAGATCGCGTCTCCGAAGTGAAGATCGCGTCTCTTGTTCAATTTATCCTTAGAAGCGTGTGTTCGTCTACACCTCATTCGGTGAAATCTGAACGGAATCCCCAAAACGAACTCCCACAGCCGCCAACCGGAGAGGGGGAAAAGGCCAGGTCCACTACGGTTTGACTCTCGTGACCAAGCTCCGGCTTGGTCACGCCCGTCCTCGAAGCTCTGCTTCGCCGAGCGACACAGGACTTCCGCTCAGCATGTCAGGAGTGGATTCAGTCGGCAGGTGCAGGACAGTTTGCGCGAGGGAGCGTTCTGGCACGCGGGCGAAGCTGAGCTTCGGGGATATGCGGTCCCAAGCGGGAGTTTGGGACCGAGGAACTCCATTCCATTCTACGCCATCGGCTTACTGCTGCTTCCCCTTCGTCAGCATCATGAACGCGGTTTCCAGGTTCAGCTCCTCCTCGCGGAAGAGTTTGAGCTTGAACCCGCGTTCGATGATGGCCGAGGGGATCGAGCTGTAGTCTTCGACGCCCTTCTTCAAGGTCACGTCGATTCGTTTGCCGACCATCTCGACCTTGGCGACATCGGTCAGCTGTTGCATCAGTGCAGCCGCCTTCTCGTGGTCAGCGGTGACTTCGATCTGGAGGATGATGGCCTCGCGGGACTTCTTCATCACATCGGCGACGTAGTCGTCGACCAGCATGATCCCCTTTTCGATCATCCCGACGCGGGTGCAGACATCGGCCAGTTCGGGCAGGATGTGGCTCGACACGATGACGGTTTTCTTCATGTCGCCGAGGCGCTTGAGCAACTGTCGCATCTCGATGCGGGCGCGGGGGTCGAGGCCGCCAGCGGGTTCGTCGAGGAGTAGCACCTGGGGGTCATGCAGCAGTGTCCGCGCCAGGCCCACGCGCTGGGTCTGGCCGAGCGACAACTGGTTGACCATCGCGTCGCGCTTGAAGGCCATGTCGACGAGTTCGAGTTTCTCCTCGCACACCTTGCGGCGGGCCGGGCCGTTTATGCGGTAGGTGGCTGCGAAGAATTCGTGGCAAGGTCCGTGGCCGGACGATCACACGCACGGCTCTGGTGAAGGACACTGGATGCTGCTGGCCCCGCCTCTCATCACGGCGGCCCTCGTCATCGCGG
>JANOKO010000943.1:0-2626 GCA_031419335.1 Planctomycetota bacterium | reverse complement strand
CCCGCGCGGGGGAACTTCGAGGTCACCTGCCGCACGTTGGACAGGTGTGTGACCTCTCCAGTAGTCAGCGGAATGTCATCAGCTTCACAGCGAGAAGTCGACACGGCGGTGAGCAGAGCAGCCAGCACAAACAATCGCATGGGGAGTCCAGTGTCAACGGAAGCGACGCCCTCCGGGTGGAGAGCCTTTCGAATGACTCACAGTCTATTCCCGCAACTGCCACTCGACCACTGAATCACCCCGATCGAGTGTGCGCATCTCAGTCGTTGGCAGAGATTCACCAAAGAGGCTTGGAGTGGCCTGCGTTCACAACCCATAGGGCAGCCATCAACGGTCCGCCAAAGCACTACGACCGATGGCCAATTCTCTTCACCCCAACGGGGTTGCACATCACAGCCCAAGGTCGCGAAGCAGGAGCACAGCCTGGGAAACGCGGCCCATAGAAGCCCAACCCCTTATAGCATTCCCCCGTTCACCGGGATGGGTGCCGCTCCGGGAGTGGGGACTTCCGATCATCCCAACGGACGGAGCGGCGGCAAACCCATCCCGCGAGCGGAATTTGACACTCTTCGGGGTACAGAGGTCTCCTGGCCACCGTAAATTTGCGCAGCGGGCGCACATTTGTGACGTGAGTCGTACAGATTTCAGGGGTTTGAGCAGCGGGATTTGGCTTGGCTGAGCGGATCGCGAGCGCTGGGCTTCGGTTCGAGTGGTGAGCCTGTGAGTCAGCGCCCCCTCTGAGGAGTCGTGGACCTGAACACGATTCGCTCACACCTCTGTCTGTGGACAAAACGCCGTTTCTTCAGGCCAGCGTAACCCCTCCCTGGTTTCGTGCATTGGTGACGGAACGGCTTTCCGTGGACACGATGAGGGCAGCCTTGTGTGCCGCTGTCGGATTTCGGGCGATGACTGCCACGCCGACTCCCGTTACGCTCTTCCTAACCCGCACGCTTGACGAAAGCGACAAAGTTGGGGACTCTTGGATGCAGGGATCAATTGGCACAGTTGAACGGAGTGGGGTGCCAACTCGTGTCTTACGTGATCAGACCCCCAGAGACCATCAAGCGGAGTTGACTGAAGGCCGATGCTGACCGAGGAGGGTTCTCAGTATGGCCTCAATTTCGGCGCGTCATTCCATGTCAGCCACCACACAATCCATTCGTAGCGATTCTGCGCCCAAAGCCTCCACACAGGGGCCATTTACCTTGTGGCTGGGGCTGAAGCTGTCGACGATGGTCCAGGTGGCCCGGATGGGTGCCGAAATCCATCCTTGTCGGTGGTCTCGTCTGGCCTTGCTGCCCGGCATGGCTGTGTATAACTCTGTCATGTCGTTGGTCGAGAATGTTCGCTTTGGCAAAACCCTGCGCGAAACTGAAATCAAACAGCCCCCGATCTTTGTGCTCGGTCACTGGCGCAGCGGCTCGACGTTGCTCCACAACCTGATCACGTCCGATCCTCAGTTCAGTTTCGTGAACCTGTATCAGGCCATGTTCCCCTGGCACTGCCTGACCACCGAGTGGTTGGGATCGAAGATTGCCTCACCGCTGCTGCCTCTGACCCGTCCGATGGACAATATGGGGATTCGATTTGACCTGCCCCAGGAAGATGAGTTCGCGCTCTGCGTGATGACCGGGTTTTCACCGTACTTACTGCCCCTCTTCCAGCATCAACCTCGCAAAATCGATCGATTCTTCGATGTCGAACAGGGACTCGACCCTCAAGAACTTCAGGTGTGGAAAGACGCCCTGACACTCTTGATCAAAAAAGTTACGGTCAAAACTGGTAAGCCAGTGGTGTTGAAGTCGCCTTCTCATACCTACCGAACCAAGTTGTTGTTGCAAATGTTCCCGAATGCGAAGTTCGTGTACATCTATCGGAACCCGTATGCGGTTCTGAAATCGAGCGTCCATTTCCGCAAGACGATCTTCGAGGAGAACGCCCTGGGGCGGTGCCAAACCGAAGACATGACGGAGGAGGTACTCACGAGTTACGAGCAGTGCTTCCGCACCTACGAGCGGGACCGCCTGCTGATTCCGAAAGGAAACCTGCACGAAGTCTGCTTCGAAAAATTGGAGTCAGACCCGGTCGGTGAAATGCGCACGATGTACAGCTCGCTGGGACTGGGCGGGTTTGAGGGGTTGAAATCGGTACTCGATCCACAAATCGATTCGCTCCGGAAGTACAAAAAGAACAAGTTCAACGACGATCCCGAATTCATGCAGCGGATCTACCAACGGTTAAAATTTGCCTTTGACCGGTACGGTTACTCACCGCCACATCTTGAAGTGGAGCAGGCTGCGGCTTAGTGTCTGGCGTCCAGAGCCGCTGCCCCTTGTGAGACGCCGGCCCGGGGAGGATCACCTCTCCGAAGCATTCGAAGAGGAACACTCCCGATGAATACCCCAGGCCAGGCTCCCCGGAGCCTGGCCTGTTTGCGTTGCGGCATTTTTCCATCAGTGACCCGATTCGTGAGCGCGGAGTGTGCCCCAGTGTCGGCGATTTCTCCGAAATCGCCGATATTTTCCGCTTCCCCCGCGCAACGCTTGCTGGCTCAATCGAGATGCCCGTTGACCCGTTTTCCCAGCAGCCGCTGGTCTATCGAATCGCTGGCGACGATTTCGTACTG
>JANOKO010000942.1:0-3060 GCA_031419335.1 Planctomycetota bacterium | reverse complement strand
CAGCACCATTGCGTTCTCGAATGCCGCCCGCGTCATGATGTCGCGCGGCTTGATGTCCAGCTCCAACAGGTTCTTCAAGGCTTCCCCGGCTGCGAAGCACTCCTGGTACTTGCCACCGTCTTCGGCGGGGATCGACGAGCTGTATGGCAGGCTCATGCCCATCGCCTCGATCGCGCTGGCCATCGTGTTGGCCGTGTACATCCCGCCGCAGGCTCCGGCCCCCGGACAGGACTTCTGGATGATATTTTTGCGGACGTTCTCGGTGATCTTCCCGCTGATCGCCTCGCCATAAGCTTGAAAGGCTGACACGATGTCCAGCTTCTCGCCGTTCTCACCACACCCCGGTTTGATCGTCCCGCCGTAGATCATCAGCGACGGACGGTTCATCCGCCCCATCGCCATCAAGCAGCCCGGCATGTTCTTATCGCAACCCGGAATCGTGATCAGCCCGTCATACCACTGAGCCCCCATCACGGTCTCGATGCTGTCGGCGATAATCTCGCGCGACTGCAACGAGTACGACATCCCGTCGGTCCCCATCGAGATCCCGTCGCTCACTCCGATCGTGTTGAACCGCAGCCCGACGAGGCCCGCTGCAATGACCCCTTCCTTGACCTTGCCGGCCAAGTCGAGCAGGTGCATATTGCAGGGGTTGCCCTCGTACCAGACGCTGGCGATGCCGACCTGGGCCTTATTCATGTCGGCTTCGCTCATGCCGGTGGCATAGAGCATGGCCTGCGAGGCCCCCTGGGACTTTGGCTGGGTAATCTGCGACGAGTATTTGTTGAGCATGGGTAGCAATGGTTCAGGGCAGTGGTCGTTGGAAAACCCACCCACCGACGGAGAACATCCCACACCGGACAGCGAGTTATGTACGCATGATAACGAGCCACCGATTCCCGGCGGTAGCGTGTGTGCGTTGCGAGCGTTTCCATGGTCGGTGGAGAATCCGGACGGAGGCCACACAGCTGAAATGGCCTGCGGCGTATCTATTTGGCAATGGTTGGGGATTGCTGTCGGAAGAGACTTCCATGATTGTGCGCCGGATTTTCGGGCGGGCAGGCACTACGATGTGGGATCTGATCATTCGCCACCTCGTGGGGCTGGGTTCGATGGCGTTCCCCGATCTGCGGTGTGGTTTGGGAATTCACCCGATCGTCCAGGCCTTCCGGTGTGGTGGCTGATGCCTGCTCGGATTCCGCTCGCCGATGTGCCTTCGCCTCGCACTGGCAGTGCGTGCGGGGATGAGGACGTAGATGTGCGGGAGTTCGTGGCCACGATCCCGATCAAGGTGCCACTGCCCAAGTTTCCCGCTGCCCTCAAACCCGTGACGACTCCGCCGTCCGAGGCCCCCACCATCGTGCCCCTGCACTCGGATGCCGAAGTGTTGACGGCCTTCGTCCAGCGGCGTGATGTGGAAGCCTTTACCCAGATCGTCGAGCGGTACGGCCCGATGGTCTACCGCGTTGCGCTGCGGGCGGTCGATGATCGTCATCTGGCTGATGACGTGTACCAGGCGACGTTCCTCGTCCTCGCTCAATCCGCTCGCCAGATCAGGCATGGCGAGGTTCTCCCCGCGTGGCTACATGGCACTGCTCGCAACATCGCCCGACGGGCACTCAGCAACCAATACACCGAACGCCAGCGACTCGCCGTGTTCGCGGAACAGACCCTCGCGGAGAAAGGCGGGGAGATGACACCCTCGACCGAACTCGATCCCTTCGAAGAACTTGCTCGCCTCAACGAGCAACAACTGCTCGATGAGGAGCTGCAACAACTTCCCGAGGCCAGCCGAGCCCCGCTCGTGCTGTTCTACCTGGAGGAGAAGTCCCAGGCCGAGATCGCCCAACTGATGGGTTTATCAGTCGAGGCCGTCGAGGGGCGACTGCGGCGGGCCAAGCAGGAGCTGCGACAACGGCTGATCCGTCGCGGAGTGTTTCTGTCGACGGTGGTGGCCGCCGCCACGGTCCTCACGCCTTCGCTCGCCACTGCGGCCCCCGCATCCACACTCGTCTCCACCACCGTTGCCACTGCATTAGGAACCACCGCAGTCGGAGGCACCCTGGCCAGTACCACGCTGACCACGGGAGCCACCACAGCTGCCAAACTCGCCGCACAGGAGTTCGCCGCCATGTCCGCTGCCAGTAAAGCCACTGCGATACTTGTCACGACTGTTGCTTCGACGACCCTCGCCACGGGGTTGATGTTCGGAGCGATTGTCGGTTCGATGTCCGGCGAAGGGACGGGGGCCACGCCCGTCGTCACGACGGCGAATGAATCGCTGTCGGCTTTTAAGAGGTTTGAGATCCCAGACGATGGGTTCTCCTGGCCGGGTGAGGAGCCGGTGCTGCTGGCGCTGGCGGAAATCCCGGCGTCCGTCTCGGCACTCGATGACCCCGATGCGCCCCACGAAGAAAGCCCCAAAACGCGGCGCTATAACGTATCAGACTTCGATCCCGGTCTCCGGAAGAAGTTCGTCGAATACTACAAGTTAGGCAAGTCCGTCACTTTCCGAAAGAACATCATGGAGATCACTGCCTCCCTGGAGGATCACTGGCTCTACGAGAGAGTACTGGCCAACTATCGAAAAAAACGAGACCAGGGCAAATTGAACGAGTCTGAGTTCGACGCGGTGCTGTCGGTCCTTCGCGAAGAATATGCGAATGCACCACACGCCGCGCTCCAGAAACTGCAGGCCGCAGAAAAAGAGTTAGCGGACAGAGAACTGACGCATGGTCGTTTTGACACAGGGACTCGTGATTTCCGGCGACGCGTTCAATTGTGGAAAGCTGTGGTTGATGCCGTCCATATCTCGGAACAATCGAAGCCTTCGGGTGGCTCGATTCTCCCGGCTGGGTGGCCCAGACGCTGCTTTGAGCGTCTGGGTGACGCAGGCACAAGAGGTACGCACGGGCTGCGTCGCATCAGTACACCCACCGGATTGGAATCCCCACCGTCCGACACTCGGTATACCAACGATCCGAGACCCATCGCCACCCCACCCATGCCTCTTGTTGCTCTGCAACCCAGACATCCAAAGCGATGTCTGGGCCACCCCGC
>JANOKO010000941.1:0-1809 GCA_031419335.1 Planctomycetota bacterium | reverse complement strand
AACACAACACCCCCACGCCCCCCATTAATTGCCCGCCGCCGCTCGGTTTAGCGCCGGGTCCCGCTCGTGGCTCCGCACGCCGGGGGCACACGGTCCGGCCGCGGGGGGCTGACGCCGCCCCGCTCGCTGGGCCGCTGCATGAACTCGTGGCTCAACTGACCGGCGCGACCAGTTCGGCTTCACAATTGCACGACCAAGCCCGTGCCGCTTTCGGCAAGTATGACTTCGCAACTGCGGCCCGGCTGTTGGAGCAAGTCCCGGTCAAACTTCGTGACCAGCCGCTGTGGCGAGAGTCGACTACGAAGCGTGATCGGCTGCAAGAACTCGAAGCCAGGATCGCGAAGTTGATCAAGGAGCATGATCTCCGCCAGCTGTTCGGTCCCGTGTACGAGGCTCTCCAGCTCTTTCCGGGTCGGAGTGACTTGCTGGCGATCCAGGCGAAGCTGCCAGACATTCGCTTGCGCCCCGGCAACAAGGCGGGTGAGCGGACGGTAATCAACACTCTCGATATTGATATCCCCTTCCGCTGGTGCCCACCGGGGAAGTTCAAGATGGGTTCACCGACCAGCGAGGCCGAGCGGATTGCGGTTCACGAGAATCAAATCAACGTCGAACTGACCCACGGGTTCTGGCTGGGCGAAACTGTCGTCACGCAGACGCTCTACAAAGCGGTCCTCAACGCCGAGCCGAGTCACTTCAAAGGGCCGCTGCGCCCGGTGGAGCAAGTCTCGTGGGAAGAGGTCCAAGCCTTCTGTCAGAAGCTCACGCAGCAACTGCGGGACGAAGGCGTCCTGGCCCCGGACTGGCGGGTCTGTCTGCCGACCGAAGCCCGCTGGGAGTACGCCTGCCGGGCGGGCACATCGACGGCCTACTTCTTCGGGAACGACGCCACTCGGCTGGGACAGTTCGCGTGGTTCGACGGAAACTCGGGCAAGGAAACACACCCCGTGGGGACGCGGGAGGCGAACCCGTGGGGACTGCGGGACATGCACGGGAACGTGTGGGAGTGGTGCGCGGATTGGTACGGTGATAAGCTCACGGGGGGCGCGAACCCAGTGGGGGTATCTTCAGGCTCGTACCGGGTGTTCCGGGGCGGGAGCTGGTACGACTCCGCCGGGGACTGCCGGTCGGCGTTCCGTCGCAGGCGCGTCCCGTCGGACCGGCGCAGCAACCTGGGCTTCCGCGTCTGCCTGAGTTCGGACTGAGCCCAGAGGACGCTCGTGGCCTGGACCCCCAGGTCCGGGCGTGTCTTAACCATGAGCGAAGCCATCGTCAGAGTTCGTCTGGACCTGGGGGTCCAGACTACGCAAGGCATGCGATGTTGAACTTGCCGACACCGCCAGTGTCTTCGCGTGGTGGCCTCGGTTGCCGCTTTGGGCGACCGAGGCGGCGTGAACTGGAAGAGGTTCTGGCGCGATGACCCATGTGTGAAGATCGCGTCTGGAGCTTCTGGCATACTGGGGGGCCAACCGGCGATTCCCCGTTGGGCTTGGCGGCAGCGAGCGGCGGATGTTGGTCCGCCGTGCCGGGGCGGCGTGGAGGATTTCTCAGGGACCACGCCCACAAGGCTGCCGACACGCTTCCGGCCCCCTCTCCCCCGCGATCGATGTGAATTTCGGAGGGTGCGAATTGCGGGGGAGAGGGTTGGGGTGAGGGGGCCATATCGCCCGCTCTCGCCCCCTCACCCCGGCCCACTCCCCCACAGTGGAGTCCACTCCGAAAGCGGCCTCGAATGTGGGGGGGAGGGGGCCGAACCTTGAGAAAAACCTTGCGGGAAACCTTCACGGCGGTGCCCGCCGCGGTAGCGGG
>JANOKO010000940.1:0-3021 GCA_031419335.1 Planctomycetota bacterium | reverse complement strand
TTGGCCCGGCGGTACTCGATCGCCTGCCCAGCCTACCCGACCTGCGGTTTGGCGGTCACGGAAGCCGAGCGCGTCATGCCGACCGTGATGGACGCTCTCGAAGCCGAGATGGCCAAACACGGCCTGCTGTCCGAACGAATCTCGGTCCACATGACTGGCTGTCCGAACGGCTGCGCCCGGCCGTACACGCCGGACATCGGTCTGGTGGGTAAAGCGAGGGGAAAGTACACCGTGTACCTCGGCGGCAACGTGCAGGGCACGCGGCTGGCCTTCCTGTTCGAAGACATGGTCCCCGAGGAAGAGGTCCACACCCGCCTCAGCCCGATCTTCGGCAAGTACAAAGCCAGCCGAACCACCGGCGAGAGCTTCGGGGACTACTGCCACCGTGTCGGCAAGGACGGGTTGGCCTGATACGATCGACAGTGAGCGTCAGATGGGTTGGCACCTTGATCTATCTGATGCGAACGATTCCGATACAATGGCATAAGCGAGTCTGGACTCACCCGTCTCGATTTCTGAAAGGGCGATTGCATGTCAACACCGACGCTGACCAGGTCGCAACCGTCGACACGCTTGAACGAGTTCTCCACGATTCCGCAAATGGAGGGGCGCGTGTACGCCATCACGTTCGACATGGACATCGAATCGCTGAAGTTGAACTATGGCGATCCCTACCACAACGCCTATGCCGAAATCCGGAAGGTTTTACTCAAGCAGGGGTTCGTGTGGCAACAAGGCAGCGTCTACTTCGGAGGAGAGAGCATCAACGCTGTGACGTGTGTCTTGGCGGCCATCGAGCTTTCGCGGGTGCTGCCGTGGTTTTCCGCCTCAGTGCGTGACATCCGCATGCTCCGCATCGAAGAATTCAACGACCTGATGCCCGCGGTGCAGCAAGTCTCCCCGGATGCCTGATCGGACGGCGGTGTCAATTCCCCGTACGTCACAGCTGCTGGACACGATGAGGAATGCTGAAAATTCTAGCCCGTGAAAATCACCGAAGCCAAACCCGTCGATCATTTCCACGTCTTCCTGCGATTTGATCATGGAGAGTCTGGGATTGTCGACTTGAGTCACATCGCGGGCCGGGGGGTGTTCAGTGCTTGGTTGCAAGACGGTGTGTTTGAGCAACTCTCAATCAGCCCCGTGGGCGCTCTCCAGTGGCCCGATGACCTCGATTTGTGCCCGGATTCGCTCTACCTCCGCATGGTCAGCAAGTCCGCATGCGAGGTCTTTCCAGCTTTGCAGGGTGTACTCACCCATGCCTGAAGTCACCCGATTTTATAGCATCGTCATCCAAATCTCTTCTGGCGATCACGCTCCATTCATTTTCATGCTCAGTACGCCCGATCCATCGCCCAAATCGCAATCGACTCGTTGCAGGTGATAGACCCAAGCGGGCATTGGGACTCGTTCTGGATTGGGCTGCGACTCACCAACAGGATTTGCGGGAAACGTTCGACCGAGCGGCAGCTCTTCAATCGCCTGGCGACATCGCTCCGTTGGAGTAGTGGATCCACCTGCACGGAGACGAGTAACCGCAGTGGAGGGGTAAGACCTCGACAGGCGATTCGACACAGCTCCGGAACTCGCTGTTTCCTCACTCCCGCTCTTTGATAAACTCCCACCCGTCTATTCGCCCGCGCGAACCCGACATACCCAATTCGAGTCTCATCCGAAACCAGTCCGTAGCAGAATTCGTGAGAATTCTGCCGTCCTCCCCATTTCTCCACGTAGCAGAATTCTAGCGAATTCTGCTACGTCAAAGGCCCCCCCAATGCCCCACCGATCCAGCGAACAGACCATCGCCTTGTTCTCCAAGTATGTGGTCCCGAACTATCGCCGGTATCCGGTTTGCCTCGTCAAGGGCGACGGCAGCTATGTCTGGGACGCGGAGGGGAAACGCTATCTCGATCTGTTCCCGGGCTGGGGCTGCAACATGCTTGGGTACACCCCGAAGCGAGTCATTGCCGCGATTCAGAAACAGGCCGCCGAACTGATCCATGTGCCCAATACGTGGTACACCGAGCCGCAGGGCGAGTTCGCCGAAGCACTCTGCACGCGCAGCTTTGGCAAGGCGTTCTTCTGCAACAGCGGCACGGAAGCCAACGAAGGGGCCATCAAGCTGGCCCGGCTGCACACTCCGGCGGGCAAGTACAAGATCATCACGTTCCTCGATGGGTTCCACGGGCGGACGTATGGGTCAGTGACAGCCACCGCTCAGCCGAAGTACCACGACGGGATCGGCCCGATGCTGCCGGGGTTTTTGTACTGCCAGCGGAATGATTTGCAGGCCGTGCGCGACCTCATCGATGAAGAGACAGCGGCCATCATGATCGAACCGGTACAAGGGGAGGGCGGGGTGAACATCCCGGCACCGGGATTCCTCGAAGGGCTGCGGAAGCTGTGCGATGAGTTCGGTCTGCTGCTGATTTTTGACGAGGTGCAGACCTGCATGGGCCGCACGGGTAACTGGTTCGCCTACCAGACATTCGGGGTTCAGCCCGACATTATCACGCTGGCCAAGGGGGTCGCATCCGGCGTGGCCTGCGGCGCGATCATCTGCAAGGACGAGATCGCCCCCAGCCTGCGCCCCGGCATGCACGCCAGCACGTTCGGCGGCAACCCGATCGCCATGGCCGCTGGTCTGGCCACGGTTCAGACGATCGAGGAAGAGGGCCTCATTGCCCATAGCCGCCAGATGTCCGAGCGCTTCCGCCAGCACTTCACGAAGCTGAAAGCAGAACTCCCGCTGATCCGCGAACTCCGCATCTGCAACATGATGCTCGGCCTCGAACTCGCGACGACCGCGACCCCCGCCGTCGGCAAATGCATGGAGAAAGGGCTGCTCATCAATGCCACCCACGACACCGTGGTGCGGCTGCTCCCCGCGATGAACATCACGCCCGAGCAGGTGGATGAAGGCTGCGAGATCCTTGCGACGGTGTTGCGTGAAATGGCGAACGGTTGACCCGTACAGCGGACATCCTCGTCCCCCAGCGAGCGGGCGGACATAAGTGGCTG
>JANOKO010000939.1:0-1805 GCA_031419335.1 Planctomycetota bacterium | reverse complement strand
CAAAGACGACAATCGCCGAACAAGGTGCTGAACCCGAGTTGCCGATCACGGGTTTTTGAAATGGACGCTCGCTCGCGGCAACCGGGTTAGCATGTCGTTCCAATGGCGGGGTGGCCCAGACATTGCTTTGAATGTCTGGGTGACGTAGGAACAAGAGAGCTTGCCAGGTGAGTCGGTCCACCGTAACCTCTTCTTGCTCTGCAACCCAGACGCTCAAGGCAGCGTCCGGGCCACCCCGCGATCGTGCTTGTGGCTGAGAATCACCCGCAGATGTTCACGCTTGGCGTTTGCCTTCAAAAGAGTCGAACGCATGTTCATCGAGATCACTGATTGTCCAGGCTGCGAATCAATGCATCGATGTCTCTGTCCGTCAGTTTCTGGGCGGTGGCCATGAGCATCTTCCGCAGATGTTCTGTCCCCTCAAAATCTCCAACGGGGCTGCCGATGTTGCCGAGGGGGCCGATGCTGTTGCTGAGTTCTTTCCCATCGGCGTCCAGGATCGCGTAGCAAGGGACACCGTGGGCATCGAACTTCAGCGTTCGACTCAGCTCGTGTCCGTGTGTGTCGCGGATGTCGTCGAACTTGAACATCACATAATCCTTGGCCAGCAGTTCTTTCTGCGAATCGAGCCAGCGAGAGAAACTGAAACAGGGGCCACAGCGGGTCTGGCCGACGCGGACCCACAGTCGACGCCCCGACTTCTTGGCTTCGGCCAAAGCGGCTTCGAATCCAGCCTGTGCATCATGCTTGGGTGGCAGGTGTCGCTTGAGAAACGCGGCGACTTCTTTCGCTGCCGCTTGATCGTCCTTGAGATCGAGCGTCAATCGGCCCAGCTCTTGCCCCGCCCCATCGAGAGCGACCAGAAAGACGGAGTTGTTCTCCGGGAACGGCCACTGGTGAGCTGCGAAATACTCTTTCCGATCCGGCAGTTCCGCAGCTTCCGGGCCGTTGATCTGTCCCAGATAAAAGGAGTAGCTGTCATGTGGTTCCTCGGCGGCTGTGATGTGCGCTCCGACAAACGGAGCGACCGCGTCGCCGGGTCCAGAGACGACCACGAGGGCGTGAATCTCTGCGAGTCGGCAGTCGAGGACGATTTCCGGGATCCCCTGATCGAGTGCCTTCTTCGCCCGTGGAATGGCCGTATTCGGTGGGCGTAAACGAATGATCTGTGCGGGGCGTGTTTCGCCGGGCTCGATGTAAACAGTGCGGGAACTCGCCGTCTCTGTTTCGCCAGGACGAGTGAACCAGAGCGTCAGTTCCATCCGCTGTGGTGTCGTGGGGTAAGTAAAGTACCCTGCCGCATCGGTGGTCACATTTCGCTCATGGAATAGTTCGGCGTACTGGTGGAGATACTCCGGAGTGCCGGGCGGATACTCCCGCTGATGATCGATCAGCCGGGCCATCATCCGAACCTTCACACCGGGCAATGGCTCGCTATTCGGCCCCAGAACGTGCCCTTGATAGGGGACCGTCGGATACGTCGGGATCTCGACCAAGCCCTCGCGGACATCGACAATCCCGCAGCCGAAGTATTTCTCTTCGGGAGACATCGCCAGGATGCTGATGCGACCCGCGATGATGGCAGCTGTGAAGTTCCCTTCCGAGTCCGAGGTGACCGTCACTTTGTCTTCCGATTCGCCGTCCATTCCTTTGATCCGGATTTCGGTCTGGCTGAGGTCAGCTGTCACTCCAGCTGGGAGGACCAGTTTTCCGGTGATCTTCTGTTTGTCGACGTACTTGCGATGCACGTGAATCTTCGCGGGTTGGCCTTCGTTGTTTTTGATGGTCTGCTTCGACTCCCAATC
>JANOKO010000938.1:0-2399 GCA_031419335.1 Planctomycetota bacterium | reverse complement strand
CCGCTCGCGCTGTGCCCCTCACCCCGGCCCTCTCCCCACAACCATGTCCTCGCATCAAGTCACGCCGCCAGTGGGGAGAGGGGGCAGAGAAACCGGCTGCCTACTATTCTGATGCACACACCACCACACGGATCTTCGGTCACTTGAACAGCAGTTCGGCGTGCAGCGCACCGGACTCCTTGAGTTGTTGGAAGATCGAACTCAAATCGCGCGGCGTCACCCCAAGGGCATTCAAGGCTTGCGCCAGGTCACCGACGGTCGATTGTCGATCGATCTGGTTCACAAATGCTTTTTCCTCGATCACGTCCATCTGCGTGCGAGGAACCACCGTGGTCTCTCCCTGGCTGAACGGGTTGGGTTGCGACACTTCCGGCGTCTCTGCCGTGGTAATTGACAGGTTGGCGTGAGTGATCAAGACGCGAGCCAGCCGCACATTCTCCCCAATGATCACCGTGCCAGTGCGTTCGTTGATCACGACCCGCGCGGGTCGATCCGGAATCACCATCAAGTTGCCGACCTGACCAATGAATCCCGGGACATCATCGGTATGAGGCAGCGGGACGTTGATCTCGATGGTCGCTGAATCGATCGCGCGGGCTGCTGCGGGGTATTCGGTGTTGATGGCGAGCGCGATGCGACGAGCGGTCTCGAAGTCGGACTGCCGCAGCAACATCCGAATGACTCCGTTCTGACCTATCGGAGTGCATGTCTCTCGCTCAATGGTCGCGGCGTTTGGGATCCGTCCGGTCGTGGGATGGTTCTTCTGCGCTCCAGCTGCATCGCCGGAGAAGGCGAAACCGCCCGTCGAAATCGCTCCCGAAGCGACCGCGTAGATTTCCCCATCGACCCCCTTCAGAGGGGTCATGATCAATTGTCCTCCGGCTAGGTTCTTGGCATCGTCGAAGGCGGAGACCAGGACATCGATGGTCTGGCCATTGCGGGCGAAGGCTGGAAGATCGGCGGTGACCGTGACCACGCTCAGGTTGTCAGTCTTCTCCGAGGTGTCGTTACGGAGCTTGGCGCGAATCTCTGGATCGACGCGGAGTCCGTAGCGTTGAATGAGGTTCATCGCCAATTGCCGCGTGATCGGGCTTTTGCCCCCGGTGCCATTGAGTCCCGTCACCAACCCGAGTCCCACCAACTGATTCGTCCGCACGCCTTCGACATCAGTGAGGTCGCGAATGCGGACCTCCTCGGTCGCGTGGACAGGGACGTTAATCAGCAGCGTGAGTAACAGTCCCACAAGGAGTCGGCGATCCAGTTGTCGGGTGATCATAGTGAGGCCAGGTGAGTGGACATGGACTGTGTGAGAGCGAGCAGGTCGTGAATGCGGCTTAAAAGATCATGTTCAGTGAAGAGGTTGGAACACTAATCTCCACTAATCGACACTAATCCAGAGCAGTCATCACTCGAGATCGAATCAGCGATGATTAGCGGGAATTAGCGTTCCATATCCTCTTCCTGTCGCTTGTTGGACTGAACAACAATCCTGAATCTGATCTAGAAAGGCCACACTTTGTTAGCCGTTCGGCCCAGCCAGCCTTGTCGGATGAAGCCTTCTTCTCCGCCGTGGCCCTCGTAGTTCATGTGCAGGTCGGACACGAGACGCGAATTGACTGTGTTATCCGCGGAGACATCGAACGGCCTGACAATGCCGGTCACCACGAGCGTGCGTTGATCACCTTCGATGTGAATCTTGCGACAGCCCCGGAAGACGAGGTTGCCGTTGGGAAGGACATCGATCACGGTCACGGTGACACGATCGTCGAAGGCCCGTTGACTGCGAAAGGACGACTTCCCATCGAAGCTCCGGTTCGACTCCAACTCGGTGTCCAATTCACTGTCCGAGGTTTGTGACGCGAAACCTCCGTCGGACTTGGCACCGAATTTGAACAGGCTCTTCGCGCTGGTCTTCTTGCCCAGACCCCGGTTGTCCTGGTTGCGGACATTCGAGGCCTCGCGAACCACGACCGTCAGCAAGTCGCCCACGCGTCGGGCCTGCGTGTCGTAAAACAGCAGACCTTGTTCGGGCTGGTGGCGTTTCCAGAGCGCTTCGGCGTAGGCGGCTTCCGTCACACACCAGCCCAGCAAGCACGGACCACAGACGGCCAGTACGCGCCGCATGAGCCTCTGAAATCGAATGGAGTGTGGTCGCCATTGTACGCAGGATTTCGCTCCTCGGCCCCAACGGGGACTGACTCGAAAGCCCGGGGCGCAGCCCTGGGAAATCAGAAGCCATACTTTCCGCAAGGCCCAACGGGCCGTCACTCGATTCCGCCAGCCGGTGACGGCCCGTTGGGCCTTGATCGGTTGAGGAGACCATGTGTTCCCAGGGCTGCGCCCTGGGCTATCGAGTCCAGCCCCTTCGGGGCGAGAAGCCCAGGGGATTCTGCGTAGGA
>JANOKO010000937.1:0-1319 GCA_031419335.1 Planctomycetota bacterium | reverse complement strand
TTGTGCCTCGAAACTGAATCGCGTCCACATGACCACCATTTGAAGTGGCCACGCTGGCCACAATCGCGTCAGTTTCTGTCCCACCAATACTACTGGCACTCACCGTGCCAATCACAGCGGCCAGATAGAGTCGACACTCGGCAACCTCACAGCGTTGCATGGCCGCTCGCCGTTCACGTCGAGCCTCTTTCTGTCGCAACAATAGCCAGGCAGCCAGGAACAGAGTTGTGATGAATAGAGTAAGCATGGTCTGTGGGTCCATTCTGTGTTTGAAGGAAGGGGGATGAAGTCGCTCTCACGCTTTTTCGAGGCTCAGATTTCGGGATGCAGACTTTGTTTCCGAAAGTGACCACACTCGAAAACACTGGCGGCCCAAAGCGACCGCCAGTGTCACTCGCTGGCAGAGCCTAATTACTCCGAATCAGGTCTCGAACGTAGTTAGACGGGAACTGGGTGGTAATTCCTTTTGCGGGAACCGTCAGCCCGATTTTTCGTCCCACATCCATCGCAAAGTTTATGCAATTGCTTGAATACAAGCTGTAGTTGGTGGTCGCCCACCGAGTGCGGGCAGATTGGGAATTCAGGTACACCGACTTATTGACGCGAACAGTCAAGCGATCGGTAATCAAAGTCGTATTGGGATTCATCGCTTCATTTCGAATGTAGCCGGGGACGGAGCCGAAAGCGCCGGTCCCATTCGCGGGATAGAATCCATACGATTCACCAAGGCTCATTCGCCGCTGGCTATCTTCCACTCCCCAAGTGACGAAAGCATGGCCTGTTTTAGATCCAGCTCGGGCATTGATGACGACAAAATACTTGCTGCCATCAGCATCAGATTGGGTGCGTTTGTCGATTGTCTTTGATGTCACAACAGGCACCGGGGCTGTCGCGTAGGAGAAAAACGGTACGTACACGTATGCGAGATTTTGCACCCGGTCCGAGGTCAGGTCAGAAGCCAAAAGCAAGCGATCCGGATTCGACCACTCTGTGGCGGACTCGAACAGCGACGACATGACTGCTGGCGACGTAGAACTTCGCATCGGCTCCTGGGCACTGGCACAGCAGGTGCTCAACAACACCGCAATCAAAGCGAGGAAACTCTTCATCGAATTCTCCAGACCTGTTGGTTGCGACCCAATTGTGAGGGAATGGACGGGTCGTGATGTCCAATGCTATTCTCCCCATAAACCGCACGAGGTCTATAGGCTGTTCGAGCGAATCCATCAGTCTCTCGGACGCACCCTCCAACACGTTCCAAGTTCACTCTGAATTCTCCAAAACCCCGAAAGATCGGGCGAATCTGACTCAACACGAAG
>JANOKO010000936.1:0-1291 GCA_031419335.1 Planctomycetota bacterium | reverse complement strand
CCCCTGCCAATCCCGCAGCTGCGGCGACCCCGGTGGCGACGACCACTCCCTGATTCAAGCCCACACGCGCGACGAGATCCCCGAGCCTCTTGGGAATCCGACACACCGCGAGGACTGCTAACGTGAAACGATTCTGGTGTCTGTTCTTCATGTTCTGGCCGATTGCGGCCTTCGTTCTGTGCTGGATCGCTCCAGACATGAACTGGTGGTATCCGTCCAATGGCCCCACGGGGATGACGGCGGCCAGTCCCATGGGGCTGAAGATCGATTCGTTGTTCTACATGATACTGTACATCACGACGGCCACGTTTATCGGGACGCAGGTGGCCCTGGGGTATGTGCTGTTCAAGGGGGCGGCAGCCACGGATGAGGGGAGTACGAGCAAGGCATGGTACTCTCACGGGAGCCACAACCTCGAAGTGATCTGGACGGTCGTGCCCGCTTGCGTGCTGCTGTTCATCGCCTTGTACCAGTTAGATGTCTGGGATTCATACCGAGTCAAGACCAGCTTCCCGGTCGAGACGCGGAAGGGTGCTATTGCAGAAGTCACCGCCCGGCAGTTCGAATGGCGGATTCGCTATCCCGGCCTCGGCCCGGATGGAAAACCGCTGAAGCTACTGCCCCAGCCGCAGCCGACCGACCTGTACACGGTCAACGATCTGCACGCCCCGGTCGGAACACCGGTGATGATCATCCTGAAAAGCGGAGACGTTCAGCACTCGTTCTTCCTGCCGGAACTGCGGATCAAGCAGGACGCCGTACCGGGTCTCGACATCCCGGTGTGGTTCGAAGCCAACAAGAGTGGTGAGTACGCCCTGCTGTGCGCGGAGTTGTGCGGCTGGGGTCACTACAAGATGAAGGCCCGCATGGTGGCGGAGCCGGAAGAGAAGTATTTGGAGTTCTTGCGAAACCTGTCGCAGCAACAGAACTACGACGGAGTGCCCGAAGTTGCCGCCGAGGTGGCTAAGGGTGAGTAGCGGAATTCGAGAGAATTTCGGAGTCAGAGTGAAGGCAGAATTCTTACGAATTCTGCTACGAGTCATCTGCGGATGACATAGAGCGGAGTGAGTCAATGAGTACCGTCAATCCCGCCATCGAATCGTCCTCGGATCACGGTCCTGCCGACGATCACGGGCACGGTCACGACCACGCCCATCACGGGTCGTTCTGGTCGACATACGTCTTCTCGACCGACCACAAGATGATCGGGAAGCAGTTCCTGATCACGACGCTGCTGTGCCTGTTCGTCGGGGGAGCACTGGCCCTGGGCGTGCGCTGGCAACTGGCGTTC
>JANOKO010000935.1:0-1742 GCA_031419335.1 Planctomycetota bacterium | reverse complement strand
ACCGGCTTGCCGCCGAAGCCGTGAGCGGCATCGTTTACGAGTATGACATCACGACTGGTTACGTCGAACGGCAAAGTGGGCTCTTTGAAGTCCTTGGTTACCGGGCGGACGAGGTTCCGCCGACCGCCGCCTGGTGGTGGGAACAAATCCACCCCAACGACCGTGAAGCCAACAAAAAGGAGATCATGGACTTAGTGGGCAACTCCGTTGTGAGCGAGTATCGGGTGCGGCACAAGGACGGTCGGTGGCTGAACGTCGAAGACCGGGCCGTTTTGTTGCGGGGCGACAACGACCAGCCGGTGAAGATGGTCGGCTGCACGATGGACGTGACCGCTCACAAGCAGGCGGACGTCGAACGCCAACGCAGGGAGACATTCATCAGCGGCGTTCTCGGCAGCATCACGGATGGGTTCTTGGTTGTGTGCAAGGACTGGAGGTTCACGTTCGCCAACGACGATGTCGTTCGCCGTTTCGGGAAGGGGCGGGCCGAGATCATCGGCACACTTATTTGGGAATTGTTCCCCGACGCTGCGGGCAACGAGGCATACGTCAATCTGCACCGCGCGATGGCCGACAGGGTGACGGTCGAGTACGAGGTCTTCTACGAGCCGTGGCAGAGGTGGTTCCTCGACAAAGCCTTCCCCACCGCTGACGGCGGGCTGGCGATCTATACACGGGACATTACCGACCGCAAACGGTCCGAGAACGAATTGCAGCGAAGTGAGGCTCGCTTCCGTGCGGGCATCGAGGCGGTGAGCGATATCATCTGGACCAACGACGCCGAAGGAAGAATGGCGGGCGAGCAACTCGGCTGGGGGAAATTTACGGGGCAGGATCGAGAGAGCTATCAAGGGTACGGCTGGTCCCGTGCCGTACACCCCGACGACGCGCAGCCGACCATCGACGCCTGGAATGAGGCAGTCGCCGCGAAGAAGCTCTTCGCGTTCGAGCATCGGGTTCGCCGGGCCGACGGGCAGTGGCGGCTGTGTTCCATCCGGGCTATGCCGATCTTTAATAATCGGGGCGAGATCAGCGAGTGGGTCGGAGTGCATACCGACATCACTGAGCAGCGGGAGTTGGAGCATGCGTTGCAGGAGTCCGACCGGAAAAAAGACGAGTTCCTGGCGACGCTCGCCCACGAACTTCGCAACCCGTTGGCCCCCATCCGCAACGGCCTGCAAATTATGAAATTGGCCGGGAGTGACGCCAGTGCGGTCGAGAAGTCCCGAGGTATGATGGAGCGGCAAATCGTCCAGATGATCCACTTGATTGACGACCTGATGGACTTGTCCCGTATCAGTCGGGGCAAGATCGTGTTGCAGAAAACGGAGGTGAGAATTGCTGACGTGGTTCAGGACGCCGTGGACACCAGCTGCCCGCTGATCGAGGAACGGGGGCACGAACTGGTGGTGGACCTTCCGCTCGAACCGATTTATGTGAACGCGGACCGCACCCGGCTGACTCAAGTGTTCGGCAACCTCCTGAACAATGCCGCTAAATACACGGATATAGGGGGCCGCATCCGGGAGGTCGTTAAGCGGGAAGGGAGTGATGTCGTAGTGGCCGTCGAGGATAACGGGGTGGGCATCCCGTCTCACATGCTGACCCACGTGTTCGACATGTTCGCTCAGGTAGACGATTCGTTGGAGAAGTCGCAGGGAGGGTTGGGGATTGGGCTGAACATCGTTAAGCGGCTGGCCGAGATGCATGACGGCAGCATCGTGGCTGAGAGCGGCGGTCAC
>JANOKO010000934.1:0-6252 GCA_031419335.1 Planctomycetota bacterium | reverse complement strand
CATCGGCATCTCCCCCCGTCAATCGGGCGGCAAAGACGTGGCAATACTCATGCAGCAGGATCACGACCGTCAGCACCACGAATGCCAGCAGTCCCACTTGCCAACCCAGCGACCTGGCCAACCACGGCAACAGCAACAGATACAACGGACTGATCCGGACTCGCGCCCCCCAGAGGGTGCCGATCGGAAAGCCGAAGATCAGCGGATTGTCCGTCTGGAAATTCATCTCGCGGCCTGTGCATGCCTGTTCTCGGTCCCCACTGTCCCCTGCCTCGGGGGCAGTGCGGATCAGTCGAACCAGCGAATCCAATCGTAGCACCGGGGAGAGTATGCAGCAAAGCGCCTTTATCGGAATCGGTCAGAACGGGAAAAGAGATCACGAGCGCGGATGATTCACGGCCTCATTCTTGGGTCTCCGATTCAAAAGGAAGTCCAGGCTCCCGAAGTGTCTGCAAGATTGAAGTGGGCACGGCATGTGGATTGCGGATATTCCATGTTGTCATCGTCGTGCAGCTCCCGGAACGCCCCCGCCAGCGTCTGCATGGGAGCAAGACCATCCGGCTCACCGGACGTTCGCTGGGGCTCTCAGGCTCGTGGTCTCCCAACACGAGTGCGTAGAATGCGGATGTCGCCGTATCTCTGGTGACCTCAACATTCCCTCTCCCCCCGCCACCCGCCCACCGAGGACCACATCCGTGCCGCGTGTGACGCTACTTGTGATTCAGGGATCTGACCAGGGGCAACGGTTTGAATTCACTCAGGACGAAGTCACGATCGGACGCGGGGCCACCAATGACATCCGGCTGCATGACACCGAGTCGTCCCGGCGGCATGCATTCCTGCGCTGGAGTGAGGACGAGGGGTGGCGGGTGATTGATGAAGGCAGCTCGAACGGCACTTTCATCAACGGCTCGCTCACTCGCAAGCGGACCTTAAAAGATGGCGACCAGATTCAAATCGGTCGCAGCATCCTGGTTTGCCACTTTGCCCAACGTACGCGAACTGCTGTCGACCGCGTGCAGCTCATGGGTCCGGAACACCCGGCGGACCAGTCACGTATTGTTTCGCAGTCCCCCGGAGATACGGGACGGACGCTGGTGGAAGAGACGGCGGCCCGCCTGGCCAGTTCCACCCATGCCGGAGCGAATCTCCAATTGCTGTACCGGATTTCGGAAGAAGCAGTCCGGCCCACGGGATCCCTGGACGAAGTGTTGCAACAGATCCTTGATCTGACACTGGGAGCCGTGGGAGCGGATCGCGGCTGTATGCTAGTGGCTGATGGGCGGACAGACCGGATTGAGCCGCGAGTCGTGGCCTTTCGGCAGGGAACCGATGCCACGGAACAGATCCCGTTGTCATCCAGCATTGTGGAACATGTGATTCGCGGCGGAGTCGCAGTCCGCACCTCAGATGCCCGGCATGACCGGCGTTTTGAAGAGGCCCCCAGTGTCGTACAGTCGGGGATTCGAGAGGCCATGTGCGTTCCCATGCAGGGGCGCTACGAGTTGATGGGAGTGATTTATGTCGACACCACTACACCCGCGCTGGACGCGCTGCGCTTCCCTGGTGGCTCACGGTTTCACGACGAGTCCCTGAAACTCTTGATGGCGATTGGTCGTCAGTCGGCCTTGGCGGTTGAGACAAACCGATTTCAGCAAGCCTTTGTTCAAGCCGAACGGCTGGCCGCAGTCGGGCAGGCCATCGCCATGCTCAGTCACCACATTAAGAATATCCTGCAAGGGATGAAGGGCGGCAGCCATCTCATCGCCTTGGGTCTCGACGCAGGGGACGAGGATCTTATTCGTAAAGGCTGGGGCATTCTCGAACGCAACCAAGATCGCATCTATAACTTGGTGATGGACATGCTTGCATTTGGTAAAGAGCGACGCCCCAAACTCGTGCGGGCTCACGTGAATGACACCGTGCGAGAAGTCATCGAACTCATCCAACAGAGAGCCTATGAGGAAGGAGTGTCTGTTCAGTCTCAACTGGCCACCGACATCCCTGAAAGCCTGTTTGATACGGAGGGAATCCACCGGGCGACTCTCAACATCGTCATCAATGCGCTGGATGCGTTACGCGAGGTCGACGCACCGACCATCGAGATCATGACGAGCTACGACGCCGCTCTGGATCAAGTTTGCATCAGCGTCAGCGATAACGGTCCGGGCATCGATCCCGCCGAACAGGCGAAGCTGTTTAATCTCTTTGAATCTTCGAAAGGTTCCGCCGGGACCGGGATCGGTTTGGCGGCCAGCCAAAAGATCATGCGCGAGCATGGAGGCCAGATCACCGTGGACAGCCAGCCTCTGGCAGGAGCCCGCTTTTCACTCGCTTGGCCCGCACATCGTGAGGAGTTCGACAGCCCGGAAGCCGCCACGATGTCCGGGGGATCACCACAGCCTCCAAGCCCAGCTTCCGGAGAATGAACCGCTGCGTTGCAGCACAGATGTGCCGAGACAATGGCCTCCGTTCGTCTGCAAAGCGACGTTGGGCGAACCCAGCGTTATGCGACAGGCTGAGCCAAGCTACGCTCCAATTGCGACAACTGGTGTTCGACGGTTCCCAATTGGTCGAGCGATAAGGGCTGCTCACCAAAGCGGACAGCATAGAAGACTTCGACCAGTTCGAGAGTCAAACCGGTGATCCCGGCTGTTCGAAACCGAGACTCGAATCGATCTTCGGCCCTGTTGGCGAACTCGCGAGGTGTCAGGGTCTGAATGTCTGGGAGGCCGAACCGCTGGAGCAGGCTCAGCAGGCGGTCAAAGAAGGCCACGGTGGTCGCCTTTCGCTTGGCCAGCTCTCGTTCGAGTGACCACCCCCTCCAGCGTCTGAGGCACGATCGAGTGAGCCAAATCAGCAGACTGGCCAACACGAGCAGAGTGCCGATGGCCATGATGCCGCCTTCTCCGCTGAACCAGCGGCGAACTGACGTGAGCAGCGTCCGAAGTTGCCCGAGCAGGGGGAATTCACCCTGCATCATCCCTGTCAAATTTCCCTTGACGATGTCAAGAAACTTCCGCATGGGACCGTAGACCAGTTGATCCTGCTGGGATTGGGAATAGCTCATTCCTTGAAACCAGAACGAGCGAGTCTTGTCGACCAGATCTGGTGTTTGATCCTTGGCCTTGGCGGCGACTTCGAAATCACGGGTCTCAGGCGTCGGGTCCAGAGTGACCCAGCCGCCATCAACAAACGCTTCCACCCACGCATGAGCGTGCAGCGCCCGGACCTCCAACTGGCGTGTCTTGGGGTTGTACTCAGCTCCCTTGAAACCGCTGATGAGACGCGAAGGAATACCAACACCACGCAGCATCAGCGCCAATGTCGACGCGAAATACTCGCAATGCCCTCGCTTGCGGTTGAAGGCAAAGTCTTCGACGGGGTCAATGGTCGGGTCATCGACCGATAAATCGAGGGTGTAACTGAACTCACCGGAATCGCGCAGATACTCTTCCAGCACGCGCGCGGTCGCTTCGCTGTCGGTGCCCTTGGCTTTCGCAGACTGATTCAAGAGTTGCCGAGCGAGGGCCGACAGTCGTGATGTGGGAGTCTCAAGTAACGGTAACAACCGCGGTGCGAGACCGTTCATACGAGTGTCGTTCTTATGCCAGGCCCGGGCCTCCGGATCGGGGTCGACCCCTGGTGGCTTTGTCCACACAATATAGGCATAGGGCTGGTCCGGATCAGCGTCATCCGATCGCTCCAGTGATTGGGAAAACGGCTGATACAATATTTCTTTCGGCTCCGTAATCGCCTGGGCTCCCGTCCGGGATCCGGTAAAAAACAACACGGCAGATTCGATCGGTTGCATCGTGATTTGAAGTCGGACTGGACCAACATCTTCGATCGACCGCCACCAATGACGCTGTTGCCCCTTTTCCCAACTCCCCTGATCATAGGTTTCGAGGACGGCCCCCCGAAACAAGGGTTCTTCACCCACGGCCGCTGCGAGTTGCGCGGGAGGGACTGGGAGGCCGGTCCAGCCTTCGTAGACCCCCACCTCCATGACCAATTCATTGCTCTCCATCACCTGACCGATGTCCCCCAGCCGGACGTTCTCTGTGAAGCCCGTTGCTCCCTGGCGATTGCGCAGAGGATTATCACCGAAGACATTCAGGCTCCCGATCCAGATGCGTGGCGTGAACACAAAAAACGCCATCCCGACACACAGCGTCAGGAGAAACGTCAGAACTCCGCCTCCCAGGAAGCGAGGTGAGATCCAGCGCCCCTGCTCATCGGTCCGCACGCCATTTCGCGAGGAACTTCTCCGAGTGCTGGGTGTCTCTTCAACCGGCTCCGTGTTGGCGATGAAGGGTCTCGGCGAGAGCAAATGGGGATCGATCAGCAGCACCGCCCGCGTCAAACTCAGTAGCGCCATGGTCCAGACCGTCGATGCGGTATAGACAAACAGTCCGACCCCAAACCACGGATCATTCGTCTGCACTGCACCCAGTGCCACTTGCAAGATGGACAGGGCAAACATCCACCACATCCGTCGCAGGTCTTTCGCTTGCAACAGGAGCGTCCAGGTGAGGTACACAAGCAAGTGTCCCCCGGCAGACAGTTGATTCAGTCGACTGCCGGCAGGATCCTGAACCCGAAACTCTTCCAACGCAAACCCCAGCGCCACCAATCCCGCAAGGTTCAGCAACAGTCGCGGTGGACTCAGCCAACCCAGCATGTCAATCACGACGAGCGACCCCAGCGCCAGCGGGATCGTGACTAGCGATAGAGAAGACTCCTCCGCAGCCGCCATGATCGCAGCTGCGAGGCAGATTTGCAGAGTTAGACTGACATACAACGTGTGCCGCAGTGTTCTCACGAATCAGGATCCCAGGAACGTACTTCGCTCAACTACATTAACCAGTGTTGAGGACCGGTGCGAGCAGGCGAATCCACTCCTCTCGGAACGAAATCAGACCGCATGGGACGATACTGCCTTCTGGACCACGGGTGCGATATAGTCTTGGTTGGCAGTTACGTATTGTTCGGGAGTCACCTGGGATGCGTTGTGGCTGGATCGCGACTTGCTGCGTCATCATGTGCTCCGCCACCTCTCGTGCCGAGGAGGCGGCGGAGCCGAGTCTATTTGAGACTGTCCAACCGATTCTTCAGAGACATTGCTTCGCGTGCCACGGCCCGGAGAAGCAGGAAGGGGGCCTGAGACTCGATTCAAGAGACTTCGCCCTGCGGGGAGGCGACAACGGACCGGCCCTGGTGGCGAAACAACCCGATCAGAGCCTGCTCATTCAGGCCGTGCGGTTCGAGAATCCCGATTTGCAAATGCCGCCCAAGGACCGGCTCACCGATAACCAAATTGCGACCTTGTCGCAGTGGATCCAGGAGGGGGCTGCCTGGCCCGAGCCGGTGCTAGTCTTGTTCGAAGATGAGGCTGCGTTTGTGGAGTCTCTCGTCAGCGGTGATGGCCAGGCCCGGCTGGTGTCCGACGGAGCGTACTCGGGAAGTGCGGCCCTGGGAATCACTTCTGGGCAGCGTTTTGCGGAGCGCCTTCCCGGCTGGAACTTCCCCATTCGCGAGAAGCCCCAGCCCGGTGAGTATCGCTATTTGCAACTGGCCTGGAAGCAGACGGGTCCAGGAGCCGTGATGCTCGAATTGGCAACGAGCGGCCACTGGCCCGCGGCAAAGGCCGCTCCGGGTCGATACATCGCGGGACCGAACACGACAGAGTGGGCTGCCGTTTCCCTGTCGAACACGGCACCGGAAGAGTGGACGGTCCTCACGCTGGATGTCTGGAAAGAGTTGGGAGATGTCATCCTGACGGGAATGGCCCCGACGTGTGTGGCAGCGGGAGAAGCACGCTTCGACGCCATCGTTCTCGGACCCACACACGAGAGCGTGGTCGCCTACCGTCCCGGTCGAGGCTTACGAGTTCAGCCACCCCCTGACCCGGCCCAGATTGTGGGGGACGCATTCACCGATGCACACAATCCCATTCGCAAGCTGTGGCACGGGGAGCGCCTCGATCTGTGGTCGCTGAAGGCACCACTTCAGGTCATGGTTCCCGAAGTGGCTGGCGGTCAGCCAGCCAATCCCATTGATGCCTTCATCCAGCATCGACTCCAGGCAGCAGGGATGTCCCCTGCACCCGAAGCCGACCGCCGGACCCTTATTCGCCGGGCCACATTCGACCTGACCGGACTCCCGCCACGTCCCGAGGAGGTCGAGGCTTTTTTAGCTGACACATCACCCGAGGCCTACGAACAACTCATCACCCAGTTATTGGACTCC
>JANOKO010000933.1:0-2872 GCA_031419335.1 Planctomycetota bacterium | reverse complement strand
GCCGTTGCGGTCGGTGGTCTTGATGTCGCGAAGGCCCTTGCCACCGCGGCGCTGGCGGCGGTAACGCATGCCGGACGGGCTGGTGGGGTCTTCTTCTTCGCCGGTCGGTTCGGACTCGGTGACCTCGGCGGGTTCGGCACTGTCAGCGGGGTCATCGGACTCGGAGGGCTCACGCCCCCCGCTCGCCAGTTCATCTGGAGCCACAACGCCGAACGGCGTCCGCTTGCCGTAGCCGTTCTCACAGATCGTCAGCAGCGTGGCGTTCTCTTCAGCGACGACCATCCCAACAACCAGATCGCCCTTGCCCAGCTTGATTCCCTTGACCCCCATCGTGTCGCGGCCCGTCGCACGGGCGTCCGATTCGCAGAACCGGATCGACATCCCGTTCGAGGTGCTGAGCACGACATCCTGGCCGGGAGCGACCTTGACCACATCAATGAGCGCATCCCCCTCGTCGAGCTTGATCGCGATGATCCCGCCCTTCTTGGGACGACTATACGCAGACAACGCCGTCTTCTTGACGATCCCCGCTTGCGTGGCCATCAGCAGGAACTGATTGTCGTCGAACTGGCGGACATCGATGCAGTCCTGGACCTTTTCCCCTGCGTCGAGCGACAGCAAGTTGACCAGTGCCCGGCCCTTGGCTGTGCGACCTTGCAGCGGCAGGTCGTACACCTTTTGCCAGTAGACCCGGCCCTTGTCCGTGAAGAACAACAGGTAGGCATGCGTACTCGACACGAACATGTGTTCGATCGGGTCTTCGTCGTCGTTCTTGGCTCCGGCGATCCCCTTGCCCCCGCGATTCTGCGACTGGTACGTCATCAACGGGGTCCGTTTGATGTAGCCCCGCTGCGACAGCGTGACCACCATCGGCTCCTCGGTGATCAGCGAATCCTTGTCGACATCGGTCAGCTCCTCTTCGGAGATTTCCGTGCGGCGTGGCGTGGCGTACTTGGACTTCATGTCGTCCATCTCGCCGCGAATCAGCGCGAGGACCGCCTCGTCCGACGCCAGCAACTTCAAGTGCCCGGAGATCCCTTCGAGCAAGTGGTTGTGCTCGCCTTGCAGGTTCTCCCGCTCCAGGTTGGCCAGGGAGCCGAGCTGCATGCTGACGATGGCTTCGGTCTGATTGGCGGAGAGGGAGTACGCTTCGTAGACCCCCTGCTCATCCTGGAACATCGAGTAGCCGGTCGAGCCGAGGGCGCGTTCGATCAGGCCGCCATCGATCTTGATCGCCTGGAGCCGGACCTTGGCCTCGCTGCGGCTGGGGGAGTTGCGGATCGTGGAGATGATCAGATCGATGTCGATCTGGGCGATGAGCAGGCCCTCGACCGTGTGCTTGCGCTTGCGGGCTTCGGCCAGCAGGAACTCGGTGCGGCGGCGGATGACCGTCACGCGGTGGCGGATGAATTCCTGCAACAGCTCCTTGATATTGAGCGTCTGCGGGCGGTTGCCGACCAGAGCCAGCAGGATCACGCTGACCGTGGTTTGCAGCGGCGAATACTTGTAGAGCAGGTTCAGCACGACTTCGCGGTCGGCATCCCGCTTCAGGTAGATATGCAGCCGCACCTGCCACGTGGGGGTCTTGCGGTCGGTGTAGTCGACGACGCGCGAGATGCCCTTGATCTTGTCATCGCGGATCAGCTCTTCCAGCTTCTCCTTGATGCGGTCGCGGTTCTCGAAGTACGGGATCTCTTTGACGACGATGACTTCGGTGTTCTTCTCGGTCTCGAACTCGATCTTGGCGCGGACGGTGAGGGTGCTGCGCCCGGTGTGGTAGCCTTGGCGGACGCCGAAGCGCCCGCAGATGACGCCGCCGGTGGGGAAGTCGGGTCCGGGGAGGACTTCGATGATCTCGTCGACACTGGCGTCCGGGTTGTCGATCAGGACTTGCACCGCGCTGGCCACTTCGGCCAGGTTGTGCGGCGGCACGCTGGTCGCCATGCCGACCGCGATTCCGGTCGAACCGTTGACCAACAAATTCGGGAACCGCGCGGGGAGCACCACCGGCTCTTCGTTCCGCTGGTCATACGTGCGGACGAAGTCGACCGTGTCCTTGTTGAGGTCTTCCAGCAGGTCCGCTGCCTGAGCCGACAGCCGGGCTTCGGTGTACCGCATGGCTGCCGGGCCGAGACCGGCGATCGAGCCGAAGTTCCCCTGCTTGTCGATCAGCACTTCGCGCATCACCCAGTCCTGGCCCAGGCGGACCAGCGTCGGGTAGATCACCGCTTCGCCGTGCGGGTGATAGTTCCCCGATGTATCGCCGGAGATCTTGGCGCACTTCATTCGCGCGGAGTTCGGCCCCAGATTGAGGTCGTTCATCGCCACCAGAATGCGTCGCTGCGCGGGCTTCAGCCCATCGCGGGCATCCGGCAAAGCGCGGCTGATGATGACGCTCATGGCATACGTGAGATAGCTCTGCTGCATCTCATCGCGGATGTCCATCCGCTGGATGCGATCGTCGCCGTTGTCTTCGGGAATCGGGGCGTTCTTGTCGTTCTTGGAGACCAACGGTCAACTCCTTTGTCGTCGGACGGCCAAAGGGACCGAACGACTTGCATCCATTTGGCGCAAATGACTGATGATTCGAGAGTTACGATCTGTGTTCAGTGTGGTAGCAGACTCTTCGATCAGGCTGCGAATTGTACTTTGAACGCAGCGGATTCACAACGCCGGGCTAGCTGGGAACTCATGTCGAATTCAAGCCCCACAAATCCCTCTCGGAGAGAATTCCAGGGCGCTGGGTGAATGCCAATCAACCCTCTCCCAGACTGCTGGGTAGCTCAGTGCATTGACGGGGCGGCGGGCGTCATCTGTTGGGAGAGGAACTCGACGAGATCGCGGAGATCGCGTTTCGTGAGCCCCTTGGTGA
>JANOKO010000932.1:0-1070 GCA_031419335.1 Planctomycetota bacterium | reverse complement strand
GAAGCAATCGTCATGGTCGAGGAATCGGAGGCAAAGCTCCTCAAGCGGTCGCTGGAACGGGCGATCAAGCTCATCCTGGATTCGCAAGCTCAAGAAAAGGATCACCGTCACGCGGGCGGCTGGCGATATCAAGTCGATAGCCGCGACAGCGATCTGAGCGCGACCGGGTGGCAAGTCATGGCCCTTCGCGCTGCCAAGGATGTCGGCTGCGATGTCCCCGCCGAGGCCATTGACGCTGCGGTGAAGTATGTTAAGAACTGTTCAACGACCGACAAGCGCGGTTTCGGCTACCAGCCGGGCAGTGGTGCGACGCCGACGCTCACGGGGGTCGGGATTACCTGCCTGGAAGTCTGCGGGGACCACGACTCGGAAGAGGCACGCGGGGGCGCGGAGTGGCTCAAGACGAATGCCCTGAAGCTCGACAGCAACTACTGTTACTACGGCATCTATTACACGGGAGTCGGTCTCTTTAAGCTCGGCGGCGAATACGCCGAGAAGAGCCACGCCCACCTGTGCGAGATGCTGCTCCCGATTCAGGGAGCCGACGGATCGTGGTTCCCCGAGCATGGCAGCGAACGCGGGGTCGGCAAGTGTTACGGGACCGCCCTCGCTGTGCTGGGACTGGCCATCGAGTACCGGTATCTGCCGATCTACCAGCGGTAGCGGCTGGACTCCAACGATGATCGAACTCACGACGTCCCCCGCTGGCGTGCTACTCCCCGTCCAAGGCCAACCGGGAGCCCGGCGTAACGCCATCGTCGGCGAGCATGCGGGCCGCCTGAAAGTCGCTGTGACTCAAGTCGCCGAAAAGGGCAAAGCCACCGAAGCGATCCGCGAACTGCTCGCCGAATCTCTCGGCGTCGCGATCAGCCGGATCACGGTCGTCCAGGGAGAGGCTCAGCCCCGCAAGCTGTTCTTGCTGTCGGGGGTGACACTGGAGCAGACGAGACAGTGGTTAGCGACTCACGCTGTGGCGTAATTTCGCGAAGTGGTCACCGCGACCGCTTATCGCTTCGGGTGCGTCGTAAACGTGAATCGCGCGGTGGCCCATTCGTGATCGCCGAATTGGC
>JANOKO010000931.1:0-14689 GCA_031419335.1 Planctomycetota bacterium | reverse complement strand
GCGAGTCGATGCGTCCCCTGACTCGCGGCTCAGCAGGAGCTTCGCCCTCCCGCGCGGGCGAGGCTCAACCCCAAGTCTGAGCATTGGCGGGACACTAGAACTTCTCTCCCGCTGCCAAGATCTCCGTGTCCTTCAAAAACTTCTGTTTGAGAAGTTTAATGGCGTCAACGGTCACCCGCGTCTGACTCAAATCGAGGTGTTTGAGCTGCTTCATTGTCTTGATCGAATTCAAGCACTCATCCGTGAGGTTCATCTGACTCAGACGCAATTCTTCCAGCTTCTTGAGTTTGTTGACCCCCTTCACATGGTCATCCTGCAACTTATTCTGGGACAGATCTAAGATACGCAGCCCAGCGCACCCTCCGAGGCCCGAGATGGCTGGTCCCGCAGCTTCACACCCACTCGCCCGCAGGACTTCCAACTGATCGAGTTTGTTGATCTGTTCCAGCCCGTAGTATCCGAATTTCGAACCGCTAACGTGCAACTCGCGCAGGTTACGGAATGCTCCCTTGGCGGTCAGCAATTTGAAATCCTTCCCATAGATGTCTGGATCGCCCGTGAGATTGAGGACTTGCAGTGCCTCGAATTCGGCCAATGTCGGCAGCATCACATCGGTCACGGAACAGGCAGAAATGGTCAGCGATTCCAGTGCCTTGAGTGGGCTCAGGCTCTTGATTCCGTTGTCATCAATTCCTCGCATGTTCGCGAGCGTCAAGGTCCGTAACGACTGGACTGTAGCCACCGTGGCTAGACCCGTGTTTGTGATACGGGTGTCCGTCAGGATGAGTTCAGCCAGCTTCGGGAACGCGGCCAACGTCTTCAGCCCTTCGTCACTCACGCCACTGCGAGTCAGATCCAGGGATGTGATCGTATCGAGTCCTTCCGTCAGGGCTGCCAACTGCTGAAGGTGTTCGTCACGGATTTCAACGGTGGGCAGTGCGAAGAACTCCTCAATGGTCTGCTGTGGGGTCTTGACGACAGGGGGCGGCACCGATGGCACCGTTGGAGCGGGTGTCGCCGGATCAGGGGACACAACTGCCGGGACGGGCGCAGCTTGGTCCGGCTGCTGGGTTGCGGATTTGATTGCATCACACCCGGTTCCAGCCACCGCCAGAACTAGACAGGGAAACAACGCTACGATGTGCAGCAGGGTACGCCATTCAGAAAACATGATGACACCTCTCCGACAGGGAGTGAACGATGAATTGTCCGTGAACACGGACGATGACACTGATGATACCGGAGCAGCCGGGAAGTGAAAGATCAGGTCGCCTAGAACTGGTTTTTTCACTCGATACACTGTTCTGATCATGAGCGAATCTCGGGGTCGCGGATCAGGTTTCGGCTGTTTCTGAGTCACATCCGCCACATCCGGTAGTCGCGGATTTGGCAACGCAATCGAAAGAGTTGACGGCAAGTCCCCACATCGGTGGAGAGCAAATCGACCCTCGACCAGCCCTGGGACCGATCCGGTTCTTAATAAACTCTGCTGCCCACCGCGACGAAGACTCCACGATCATCCGCATCATCTCCACGGACGGAGATCGAGGATGGTGCCACGGAAATGCGGCAAGGAAGCCCTCCCATGAAGCGATTTGTTCTCTCTTCGCTGTCGTTGTTGGCTGCAGGGTTCGTCTTTGTCGCGGCAATCACACCCGTCTGTGCCGAAGAAGACATTTCGGAGAGACGGTCCGAAACCCAGCTATTGCTGGAGCGGCTCGAACGGGCTGAGGCTCAGATCCGTCGGCTGGAAGAGCAAAACGACGAAACGCCCACTGATCTCCCGATCGGGAGCGAGGACCAGGAAGCCGTTCTCTTCAATGACTCTGCGGAGTCTGACTCGCTCACCGACCAGTTACGGGCCATGCAGGCCGAGAACGAAACACTCCAGGCCCAGCAGACAGACTTGGGCAAGAAGTACGAATCTCTGAGCAAGAGCCATGAAAAGCTGCTCAGCAGCTACGACAAGTTCTCAGCAGACCTCAAGAAGGGTCAGGGAGTTGTCATTCCCGGAGACCCCAACGTCACGCTCAAGATCAATGCTCGCATCCATGCCGACTACTGGGCTTTTCCCAGTGCAAACGCAGGAGCGGATGTTCTGGAAGGAACCCCGGTCGATCCGGTCGACCCACAGGATCGGTTCGGGCTCCGCCGGGTTCGATTCCGGTTCGGCGGCGACATCAAGGACAACATGTTCTATCGCTTCGATCTGGAGCTGGCCAACCCGCGCAACTTCGAATGGCGAGATGCTTACCTCGGCTTCAAGAACCTGCCGGGGAATCAGGAACTGGTGATTGGCCACCAGAAACGCCCCTACGGGTGGGACACTCTCAACAGCTCGAATGCCAATATCTTCCTCGAACGCCCGCTGGTCCAGGACTTCATGAACGGGGACTATCGACGATTGGGAATCCAGATCAACGGTGTCTCGGATGAGCAAGACTGGAACTGGCAGTACGGGGTCTTCAATGGTGACTTCGTCCAGGACAGCGACTCCTTCTATGTGGGCAACCACTATCAATTAGAAGCCGCGGGGCGATTGGCCAACACGTGGTGGTATGACGAGGATTCCGGGGGGCGCGGCTGGGGTCATTGGGCCATCGCCGGGGCAGTCGCCCGCCCCGATGGTGATTCTGCTTTGAACAACACGGCCCGCTTCGCGACCCGCCCGGAAGGCCGGACAACGGATCGCTGGATGGATACACGGGCGATTGTGGGTGCCCAGACCTACGAGATCCTGGCACTGGAAAACGCCTTCAATGCAGGCCCTTTCCACGCGGTGGGGGAAGTGATGAACATGTCCCTGCAACGCAACGCAGGCGGCGACCTGAACTTCTGGGGTGCTTACGGAGAAGTAGCCTACATGCTGACCGGCGAGCATATGTCCTGGAACCGAAAGTCGGGCACACTCGACAACGTGAAGCCGTTTGAGAACTTCTTCCTCGTGGACCGGATGTCAGGTGGAACAGGTTCGGGCTGGGGGGCGTGGCAAGTGGCGGCTCGCTACTCCTATCTCGATGCCAACAGTGGGGACATTCTGGCTGGTGTGGGGAACAGCGGAACGCTCGGGCTGGTCTGGTATCTCAACCAGAACGCCAAATTTCAGCTGAACTACATCCATGGCGTGATCGGCGACAGCCGAGACCTGAACACGGCCGGGGTCGGGGACGCTGAGTACGACATTATCGGGGCGCGGTGCCTGATCGCCTTCTGAACGGATCGTGTCAGCCCTGTCGGATAGGCTTCCAGCCTGTCAGCTCCGGGGAATGACAGGCTGGAAGCCTATCCCACTGCAACTCGAAAACATCTGCCAAGGACTGATCCCATGTCGCGCCTACTTGCCTGCCTAACGGTATTGATGGTTGTCTCCAGCTACTCCCACGCTGAAGCAGGTCTATTCTGCCATCGTGGCGGGTGCAAGCCTGCGTGCGAATGTGGTGTCGTCTGGGGTTGCTGTCCGAAGTACGACATGGAGAAGGTCGAGAAGCACGGCTTTGAGGTCGAGTGTGAACACATCTGCGTCCCCAAAGTCCGTCTTCCGTGGACCGACCCGTGCGAGCCGCGCTGTGCCTTTGTGGTGGCGGTCAACCGCCTGAACAAGGTCACGAAAAAGGAAGGCGAGAAGTGCGTCCTCACTTGGGAGGCCAAGCCGTACTGCAGCCACTGCCTCAAGCCCGCCTGCGGCATCTGCCCGGACATGAGCTGCGCTCCGAGCGCGTCTCAGATTCAGTAACTGACATCATCAGGCCGAATCCGATTTAACTCACATCCGGCCCCCAGTCGTGACGATCACAGCAGAATCACGGTGTGCATGTCTTTATGGATGAAGACCTTCGCAGTGAGTTTTGACGGTTTGGCAAGGAAGCCCCCCATGAAGCGGTTGGCGCTCGCGACGCTCGCGTTATTGGCCTGCGGTCTGGTTTCGGATGCAGCCCAGGTCTACGCCCAGGAAGCGGTCCTGTTTCAGGACGCCACTGCGGCCCAGCCGACTCCCATCACGGACACCCTGGATGCGAGGCTGAAGGCTATGGAGCAGGAGATCGAACTCCTCAAGGCTCGTCCAGCTCCGGAAGCCAAGAAGTCCGTTGATCCGCTGGGCATGACGGGAAAGTGGAACAACGGAATCGAGTTTGGGAGCAACAACAAGGCATTCAAGATCCACGTCGGTGGGCGAACCCAGATTGACGCCGTCTTTTGGAATAACGACGATTCGTTCAACAATACCGGTGGCATCACCGACCAGGATGCCGTGAATTTTCGCCGCGGTCGTCTGCGGGTCGACGGCACGATGTACGAGATCATCGACTTCGCCGCCGAATATGACTTCGTCAACCAGTTCAATGTGGTGGCGGGATCGCCGGTCCTAGAGAACAACTTCGCCTCAGTTCCGGCCGTCACCGACTTGTGGGTCAACTTCAAGGAAGTTCCGATGATTGGCAACTTGAAGGTCGGGAACTTCAAAGACCCCATCGGCATGGAGCACCTGACCAGCAGTCGTTTCCTGGAATTCATGGAGCGCTCGCCGATTCAGGATCTCTTCACTGGACCATTCAATAACGGCTTTGCTCCCGGCATCCAGGCTTGGGATACATGGAACGAGGAGCACGGAACCTGGGCCACGGGGTTCTTCAAGAACAACACCAACATCTTCAGCAACGGCATGGGTGACGGCGAATACAACTGGACCAGCCGCGTCACCTACACGCCGATCTACGAAGACGAAGGCGAGTACTTGGTCCACCTCGGCGTCTCCGGCAGCATTCGCGAGCCGAACAACAACGCCGATCCGACCCAGCCGTCGCTGCGCTATCGATCCCGACCGTCCCTCCGCAACGGGGCACCCAGCGGGCTGAATCCCAACTTCGTCGATACCGGAAACTTCTTCACCACGCAGCAGGACATGCTCGGCCTGGAACTGGCGGGGAACTATGGCTCGTTTTCCTTCCAGTCGGAACTCATGAACTCGTGGACCCAGAATACGGTCCCCACGGTGGGTCCGCTCGCGGGTGTCAATGTCGGCACGGGGTACGTCAACACATGGTATGTCGAGGGGCTGTACTTCCTGACCGGGGAACACCGCGAGTACGAACGGAAGCAAGGCGTCTTCGGTCGCGTGAAACCCCACGAGAATTTCCACGGGAGCCACGGCATCGGAGCCTGGCAGATCGGGGCCCGCTACACCCGCACCGACCTCCGCGACACCGGCATCGACGGCGGCCAGTTGCAAGACGTGACGCTGGGGCTGAACTGGTATCTGAACCCGAATATGAAGATCCAGACGAACTACGTCTGGGCTGATGGCAGCGCTCCCACGATCGGTCCCGCTCGGGGGTTGAACGGAATCGCCCACGGGGTCGGCACCCGGCTGGCGATCGATTTCTGAGCCTTGATGAGTCACAGCCTTCGAACCCCATCGCCACGGTGCTGAACCGTGGCCATTGTTGCAGACGCTGAGGTGCTGGAAGAACGGACGAAGGGATCTGTTCGACAACAGACGAGCAAATGGGGAGGCCCCAAACTGCGGGAAAGGAGTAGTAAGTGCGGACGCGGTATCCTGTAGCAGTTACAAGGATTACGTCTAGTTCCTACATGATTATGTCTTCTCGGACCTCTCCTCGAATTGGTTTTTGGACGAAGCGGGTCGTAGAATCCGGGATGTGGAGTGGCATGGTGTCTGACGGTGTTTTCCAGGAGTCCCCTTGATGGCGATGCGACAGTTGACCGCCCTGCCGGTCTTCAATGAAGAGGCCCATCTCCTCAGCGTTCTGCCGGAGGTCCGTCGCTACTCTCAAGAGGTGCTGGTCGTGGACGATGGATCGACCGATCGCACTCCGCTATTGCTCTCCGAGATGGAGGGCATACACGTGATTCGCCATGCAAAGAATCAGGGTTACGGGGCGAGTCTCCGAACGGCGTTCGATTATGCCATCACCCATGGGTATGACGCACTCGTCACCATTGACTGCGATGGCCAGCACGAACCCCAGCTGATTCCGGCGATGGTCGAGGCCCTCGTTTCCAAGGATGGAACCCTGGCTGACATTGTGTCGGGGAGTCGCTATCTCCGTGACTTCGAGGGAGACAAACTCGCTCCCGAAGATCGCCGCCGTATCAACATGCAGATCACCCAACAACTCAACGAGTGCTTTGGGTTGTCGCTGACCGATTCATTCTGCGGGTTCAAGGCGTATCGGGTCGAATCTCTGCCGAAGTTCGAGATTACCGAACTCGGGTACGCGATGCCGCTGCAACACTGGGTCCAGGCGGTTCGCCACGAAATGGTGATTCGCGAGTTTCCGGTCCCGCGGATCTACTTGGATGAGAAGCGGTCGTTCGGCGGTTCGCTGGACGATGCTCGCCAGCGGATGGCGTATTACCAACAAGTCATTCGCCACGAAATGGCGTTGCAGGATCTCGATTGCGGGTGTCCGGGCCAGTCGTTCGCGACGTGAGCCGGTTCAGTCCGATGGCTCAGACGCAATCGGATGACTGACCCGATCATGATTGAGTGGGACAGTGGTCGTGTGAAAGGTCTCCACCGTGCCGCATCACTTCCGTACTCCGGACCGGCAGGGTGAACTGCTGCTGCACCCCGAGGAATCGCTGGCGGAGTTCGTCCAAACGAACGAAACCCAGCTGGCGACTGGCCACCTGGGGGACCGGTCACTGGTGGAGGTGCGAGAGACTGCCCGAGCGGAGGTGTTCCCGCTCGCCTCGCGCTGGACGAATGATCTCATTGGCCCCTTGAACGTTCCGGAGCATCCGGAGTTCTGGATCATCGGCGGGCACCAACCGGAACTGTTCCATCCCGGCGTGTGGGTCAAAAACGCTGCCATTTCGGGGCTGGTGCCTCCACGGAGCGGGGTGGGGCTGAACCTCATCGTTGATCACGACATCTGCACCGGATCATCGATCGGTATCCCGAGCAGTCCCGTGGAACACGGAAGCACGAGTCTCCCGTGGGATTTGCCTCGACCAGCATCACCGTGGGAAGAACGACCGGACCCCGATGCGGACTGCTTTTCCACCTTCGGAATTCGGTGCCAGGCGCAGCTTCGACCCTGGGGCATTGAACCGCTGGCTGCGTCGTTCGATTGGGGGGCGGCTCCTGACCGCAGCCTGGTCGATCGGCTGGTCCAACTGCGGTCGAGTTTCGAGAGATCGATGGGTATCAGGAATCTGGAACTCAAGGTCTCTGACCTCTCTGACACGTTATGCTTTCGTCGGTTCCTGTGGCGATCCGTCTGCGAAGTGGAGTCGCTGTCTTCAGCCTACAACACCGCACTGACCGACTTCCGCACCCGCCACCGGGTGCGCAGTCGCAGTCACCCCGTCCCTCCACTGGACGTGACCCCCGAAGGAATTGAAGCCCCGTTTTGGGTCTGGCGTGAGGGAGAGACGCGGCGCAATCGCCTCTTTGTACGTTCACCGAAGTCGGGGATGCTTCGACTGCACGATGGTCGCCGCGAGCTCGGTCAAATCTCCGCCACTTCAGAGGCCATTGCGCTGGCCGCACTCCAAGACATGCGCCGCCAAGGCTGGAAGATTCGCCCACGGGCTTTGACTTTGACCTTGTTTACCCGCGTCTGTCTCGGGTCGGTCTTCGTTCACGGAATCGGCGGAGCACGTTACGATGAGATCACAGATGAGTTGATTCAGAACTGGTTGAAGCTGCCCCCCCCGGGCATCATCGTGGCCTCAGCGACAGAACGGTTATTCGAACAATTCACTGGTCCTGCTCTGGAACCAGAGATCGCACAGCTGGGGAGAGAACTGCGGCTGATTCAGTGGAACCCAGAATTGATATCCACGGAGTCCGGTAACGGCTCAGGCATTGCGGAACTGCACGCAGAAAAGGCTGCACTGTTGGCCGCAGAACTCGCTCCTGCAACACGACATGCCCGCCTGCAAGCGATCAACTCCGCCCTCCGCACTGAGTTGGCCGATTACGAGCAACACGTTCGAGTCACGCAGCAGGGTCTTCTGGTCGCCCGCCTTTACCAGCAGACCCTTCGCAGCCGTGAGTTCGCTGCCGTGCTGTTTCCAGAGAGAGCGCTCCAGGATCTATTTCACCAGATGCAGCAGCGCGTCTCGAAGGCCAAATCAGGCGCATCGAGCTTGTGAACATACGGTAAAACTGACCCTGGCCAGGCTCTTCAGCTGTCTGTTCAGGCGTTCTCGCGGCCAGGATGGACCAACCCCTGATTCGGTTCACCTGACGCGCCCAGTCCAGCACATCGATCGGGAGTCATCCCGTGAACGTACTACCTACTTTGATGCCTGCGGGTTGTACCCCGGTGCGGCCAGCCAGTTCTTGAGGCTCGCCCCGTCCTCAGTGTTCCAGACGCGGACTTCGCCGTCGTAGCTACCCGTGGCGAGGCGGTTGGCGGGGCTGAAGCTGACGGAGTAGACCCAGTCGCCGTGCCCTGCGAACTGCTTGATCTGGGCGGCATCGTTTGCGTTGTGCAGGCGGGCTGTTTTGTCCGCCGAGCAACTGAAGACGCGGTTGTCGGCCAGCACCTGCAGCCGGAACACCGCGCCGCCGAAGCCGCCGATTTCGCGAACCTGGGCCGCATCGGCGGACTTCCAGACCCGCATCCGGTTGTCCCCTCCGCCGGTGATGACTTGAGCATTATCAGCCAGCCAGCCGACCGTGTAGACCACATCGCCATGCGTGTTGAAGGTCGTCTGGGCATCGCCCGTCTTGGCGTCGAATACCTTGGCGGTCTTGTCCCGACTCGCACTGGCCAGCTTGGTCCCGTCCGGCGACCACGCCACATCCATCACCCAGTCGGCGTGGTCTTCGATCACCAGTTGCTCGGCATAGGTCGCAGCGTCGAACACGCGAATCGAACGGTCCGCACCGCTGGCTGCCAACCGCGTTCCATCAGTGCTAAAGGCGACCGAGAAGACCGCGTCTTCGACCGTCACCAGATCGGCCAGCAAGGCCCCATCGGCGACGCTGAACACCTTCACCTCTCCCATTTGCCCCGGTGTGCCGCCCGCGATCGCGATCCGCTGACCATCAGGAGTGAACGCAATGTCATGCACTCGTTCGGCCACATTCGTGATCCGGCGGATCAACGCCCCATCCGCTGGGTTGTAGAGCAGCACCTCGTGATACCCCGATGAAGCCACGATAGTGGCATCGGCATTCAAGGCCACCGCTGTCACCGGCACGGCCATCGGATACGCCTCGGGTGCGGCGGGCTGGACCTGTTTCGGCATGATCTTGATGAGCTGGGCATTCGGGTCGATCCCGGCATCAAGTTGGGCTCCGAGGGCAACCCACTTGGCGATGATGTCGATCTGCTCCTTGGCGAGCGGATCGGCATCCTTGGGCATCGAGCCATCGCCGATCTGCCCGCACTGGTTGCTATCCGCCTTGCCCGGTTCAATCGCCGGGCCGGACTCGCCGCCCTTCATCAGCGTGGCGAACGACTCCATATTCAGCCGCCCCTTGGCCATGCGGGCGTTGTGACAGGCGACGCACCGCTTGTGGAAAATGTGGGCCACTTCCCGGTTGAACGACACCCACTGACCCATTTCGGTCAAGGTCGTCTCGACGGCCCGCTGCTGCCCCAGCCACCCCTCGCGAACCGTCTTCAGCGTTCCGTTCGCAGCCTCGACTTCGGTCTTCACGGCGGCCAGCGCCACGTCGACTTGCGTAAGGCTGGCCATCGCGGTGGCCATCGTCTGCTTCGTCGCGGCGACCGTCGTGGTGGTCGTTTTCACGACGGCATCCGCATCCGTGGCGACCTTTGTCGAGGCATCGGCGGCGACCTTGGCGGCTTCGGCTTTCTTCTGGGCCTCGACGAGAACGGCAGCTGCGTCGGTGTTTCCCTTGTCGGCGGCGACCTTGGCTTCGTTGGCTTTCGTGAGAGCTTCGGTCTGCGTGACGAGGGCCTTCTCTGTCTCGGCGAGAGTCTTGGTGGCCTGCTCGATCTCCCGCTTGAGCTTGAGGAGTTGTTGCTCGATGTCGGTGAGCTTCGTGGTCGCAGCAGTAGCGGCCGTCTCCGCAGCCACTCGCTGTTGCAAGGCCGCTTCTGCAGCGGTCTTCTGCTCAGCGAGTTTCTGCTCAGGAGTCGGGGCAGCTGGAGCGGTCGGAACCGCAGGTTCGACGACCGGGGCTGGCTCAGCAGGCTTTGCTGGCTCAGTGGGAGCAGCCTCAGCGGGCTTATCGACCGCTGGCGGAGCCTCCGTCGCGGGAGCCTCTGCAACTGGCGTCGCGGCAGCCGGTGGAGCTTCAACCACCGCTGCCGGAACCTCGGCAACAGCGGGAGCCGCCGGAGACTCCTCAGCTCGCAACAATCGCTGCGAAGCTCCACACAGCGACAGCCCCAGAATCAGTCCCAGTGACCAACGAGAGTACGGAGTCCGGCTCATGGATCGAGCTTCCCAATGAAGAGGCAGGTGGAACCAAGCCACCGAGTGCCGCAGCAATCCGCGAGCCGTCGAGACTGCTCGACAATGCCGGATCACAACAACCCCCGCGACCTGATTCCCTGAAGAACAGGCAGGAGCGTCCATCTCATCGAAGTCCGCCGATCCATCAGAATCGTCACATGCCTCACCAATGTCAAGCTGGTGAACCTCACGAAACCTTACGGCTTGTGCTTGATCGGCAAGAGATTCCGCCTGTGCTAGCGAAAATGCAGACTCTGAAAAAAATGGTCAGTTGAATCCCCCGTCCCACCGCAATATCATTCCCGCCCCACCTTCGGCCACGCCGATTGGTGAAACGTGCAGCCCACGTGGCGGAATTGGCAGACGCGCTAGCTTCAGGAGCTAGTGTCAGTAATGACGTACAGGTTCAAGTCCTGTCGTGGGCACTCCAAGTGGCGAAAGGACTTACGGCGAATGGCCGTGAGTCCTTTTTCTTTGGCCAATGCGATTGGGGGCAAAGTTGGCGAGCCAGGCACCAACACGCCACTGGGCTAGTCCCAGTGGTTCCAACGCATTCACACTACGATAGGCTTGAGAGTGTCCCGTGGATAACGAAGAGACTCTTGTCACGTGACGTTGCAGCTGGCTTCACCTCGTCCGCGGAGCTGTGGCCACTTTCTCGGACACGACACTCGGGGTGATGAACTGCTCAGTGTTGCCTTCGGATACTCACCCGAATTCTTGTTGTGTAGCAGCAATGACAATACTGTGGGTCGTGGGCTCCACCGCGAACGTATGTTACTTAGGAATGCCTTTGGCTTGGCGGACCGGAGGTTGATCGGGTTCGGCCTTGTGATGATGGATCAACTGCCAGCCTGACAGGGACGGCGTATCGAACGGAGTTTTTCGTTCCCCGATGAGCGGTTTCTTCCAGACGACGCCGACTTGTATCTGATTCTGGTCGAAGCTATAGACGGTCTCTTTGTTCCCCGAGGGGTCAAGTGTGCGAAGGTTTTTAGGAAGAAACGTCACGGGATCGAGGAGAATTTCGGCCTGTGTATACTCCTTAACGACGTTGGGATCGAAGGGACAGGCGATGACGTGGATGGCCGGGCTGGTCGGAAGGAGTTTGCCATTCTTACCGAGTAGTTTTCCCTCCGGATCGTGGTACGGGCCGAAGCTCAAATTGAATCGATTGATGGCGTCTTGGACTTTCATCCCGAAGATGAAAGGGAGCGGGCTACGGGTGATGTTTTGACCCTGCATCTCAGATGGAATGTCGATCAGGTCATAGGTCTTGGCCTTCGGGTCTAAAACAAAAATCTGCTTACCCGTGCAGATCCAACTGGCACGGGAACCAGGGCCGACTTTGTAGACTTTGCCAGCGGCGACACGCCCGGGTTTGGCCAACCAATCTTTATTCGCAGGATCGAAGTCGATTCGCCCGTGGTCCGGGTTTTCAAAATAGACCACGCCATTGGACCGTGTTTCGTAAGCGAACACCTTGTCGAATTCAATCCGCGTGACTGGGCATTGCAGTGAGGTGAAGCCCTTCGTTTTCGCTTCCCATTGCTTCAAAACAGTCATCATCTCCGGCGTGACTGGCAGAAAGGCCACTTGGGGAGCCGGTCCCTGTGCTGGCTGCTGCGGCGGAGCAGGCCCCTGTGCTGCGGGGGGGCGAGGTCTCAACGCTGGCTGACGTGGTGCGGCGGGTTCTGCCGGTTCGTCGCCGATCACGGCCCGGCCCACCGGTTCACGAGCGACCTTGGGAACCGAGGCAGCAGGGGCTTCACCCGGGATGGTCGACTTCTTCGCAGCTGGGCGTACGCCCCCCGACGCAGGACGCGGGGCCGAGGTCTGTGCTGACACGAACTGGACACTGACACCCAGACACAGCACTGCACAAATCAAGGTGTTGAGGCGATGAGGCACCGTCGGTTCCTTCCACATAATGCACCCGGTTCACGCGTCGCACAGGGGCGAACACAGAATTGGGATGCGGGCATCCTTGCACGTCCGACAGGGCGAACGGTCAAGTTGCAGATTCTATCAGGATGCGAGGAAACCCCTCCAGAGCGATTTTTGAAAGGCGTTCGTTTCTGGGATGCCTTCCCGTGATTGCCGTGACGGTGTGTCGAGCGAAAGTTGTCATGAGAACTCAGGTTCGCAGAGGCGGTCGCTCGGGAAAGACAGTCCACTCCGGCGTGTCCGGGCTTGCATCCTCTATTCCCATCGCTGGACAACCCCTGATCCTGCCTTGATTTCGGAGATTTCATCACTCAAAATCAAGAAGTTGACGACGAAGAATATTCTGTCGCTGTTGACTGCTCGCGTCCTGAACTGGTGATTGTGTCCCATGTCGATTGCACAGGCTGAACGGCTGAAGGCCGAGTTGACGGATAAGTATGTCGTCGTCTCGGGGGGAGTCCCAGAACTCAGGCGGTTTGACGGACTGACCGGAACCGTCAAAACAGTCAACATGTCGTGCCGTGCTCTGGTCCAGTTCGATGGTCCAGTCGACATCAGTTGGTACGACATCGATCCCGCATACCTCCAAGTGGTCGCGGCGCCTCAGCCGAAAACAGCCGAGACGAAACCCGCTGCAAAGGCTGAGGCGGCTCCCGTTGCCCCCTCCCCCTCCATCGCCAAACCTGGGATCATTCCGCCCGCGGGCCAGAGCCCACTCGCTGCCATTCGCGCTGCCGGAGCAGGCAAGACTGCTGCCGCGACCCCGGCCCCGGCAGCGGGGGGGGCGAAGCCGTCTCCGCTCGATATGATTCGCAAGCAAGCTGCGGCCAAGACCGCTGGAGAAACGGCCCCCGTGGCAGACAAGCCAGCGCCCGAGGTCAAGGCTCCTACTCCGGCAGCGGGTGGAGCCAAGTTGTCGCCGCTGGAAACGATTCGTCAACAAGCAGCCGCTAAAGCCGCCGGGGCTTCTCCCGTTGCAGTCGCTGTGGTCGAAGCCGCTACAGTGGCTTCCGTGGAAACAGTTCCCGAGGTCAAAATCCCAGCCGTGCCTGCAGCCCCAGCACCGGTCGCAGCGGGTCGTCCGAAGTCGACCGCAGAAGTTCTCGCCGCGATCCGTAAGCAAGGTGGCGGCAAGTAGCCTGGTTCCGACGTTTCGTCTGCGGCGTACGATCCGGCAGGCCCGAATTGGACTGGTCCGATGCTCACGCGCGCCGAGATCCCTGGCCTGATCGTCTCCACTATGTTGGTGGCCGTTGGGGTCGGGTTGGGCGTCTGGCACTGGCGTGGTTGGAAGCGGATCGAGAATGATCTGGAGGCCGGAACGGAGACGCGCTGGACCCAAGTGCGTCGCCGCATACAGGTCGCGATGATGATCGTTCTGGAGGGAGTCCTGCTCTGCGTTGGGGATGCAGTCCTCCCGATACTGCATCGTCAGGGAGGGATGACTCAGGACCGTATGGCGGTCTGGTGGACAGTCGATGTGATGCTGTTGTTGTTCCTGGCCGTGTGGATCGCACTGATAGCCATTGGGGATCTGGCCGTGACGATGTCTCGCTCCCGTGTCGATCAGTTGCGGTTGCGACAGAAAGAGCGGGAGTTGCACGCGGAGATTGAGCGATATCGACGGATTCACGGCGACAGAGATTCTTGATCGCGTGGGATCCCCATGTGACTGGGATTCGACGAGTCATCGCGCTGCTATCGGATGAGAGAAGACATATCGATGGACGAATCGATCACCCCACCGCAGCCTGATCCCGTCGAAATGACGTTCGAGCGGAGGGTCTACGTACCGCACTTCGAAGGTTGGACGGCCAAGATCAAGACCAGTTGGGACAAGGACTATTGCTATACCAAGAATCCGGGCCAGGACTATTTCCATCTTCTGTTGTGTGGAGAGGTCTACCTGGAAAATAACGAGGAACGGTTGTGTCTGAACTGCGCCAAGCGCCGTGGAGTCTGTACGGACGACCGACTCTACTGGCAACGCGGCGTGAGGCGCGCCCCCCCGCCGCCACTGTAGAATCCGTCGGCGAACGAAGCCGGAATCACCACGCGGGCTGACCGCCAGTCCGTGCGAGATACCATGAAATCGGATCGAGTCGTTGACTCATCGTCCAAGTGACTTCGGCACCCCCACGGCACCCACTCCAAACTGGCAACCGGCCTGCACCGGTGTCGTCCCCTCGAAATCTATCTCCAACAGCTTCTCGCTTTGCACGGACCGCCCCTGTTCATCGGTCAGCGTCGTAAGAATCTGCCGTGTGTTCACATCGATCACTTCGCCGGTCGAAGGCCAGGCCAATGCCCCATCAATACTGAAGGTGATCCAGCC